>NZ_JACFSL010000005.1:0-3934 GCF_016100445.1 Bifidobacterium sp. M0307 | reverse complement strand
CCCGACGACATCACCAAACTCAACAACCGATACCAGAACATCTACGGACAACACTAACCACCACGGGCCGGCCGGACCACCACCAACCCCCAACACCACCACGGGAAAGCCGCAAAGCGCGACATTCAATCCCCATAGGCCTGCTCGAATCACGCGGGCCGATAGTGGTCAGCCTCATGTGAAACCACTGACAAGGACAAGTGAGCGGACCGGTCATGCCGCGTCACGCCTAACAGGGCCGCATAAATGCGGCTCTGTACAGGTGGATAAAGAAGAGGATAGTTGAGGATGTCCCACACAGTCGTGGCATACCTCTCCCAGCGAATTCCGGGTATTTGACCTTCCGACCGCAGAGAACTATACTGCTTCCCGGCTTACAAAGAATGACAGTGGTCACGACCTGATGGGCGGACCGAATTCCTGCAGACGCAGAGATTGTGATGACGATTTCCGCGCCTTTCCCAGCATACCTGTGTACCGGCTTCAGGCTGGTCTATCCATTTCATGCATCAGACGCCCCAGGAGGGGGCTCCTTCAATGATCGACCATAATCGCATACGCAATTTTTCCATCATCGCCCATATAGACCATGGCAAGTCGACCCTGGCCGACCGAATCATGGAGCAGACCGAGACCGTGAATGAACGGGAACGGGAAGACCAGCTCCTGGACTCCATGAGCGTGGAAAAGGCCCACGGGGTCACGGTCAAGTCAAGAACCGTCCGCAACCGCTATCTGGCCGACGATGGACTCAGCTACGAGTTCAACTTCATCGACACCCCAGGTCACGTGGACTTCTCCTATGAGGTGTCCAAAAGTCTGGCGGCGAGCGAGGGCGCCATCCTCCTGGTCGACGCCACCCAGGGAGTCCAGGCCCAGACCGTGGCCAACTTCCGCCTGGCCAAGGCCAATGGCCTTTCCATCATCCCGGTCATCAACAAGGTCGATAGTCCCAACGCCGATGCGGAACAGGTTGAGCGTCAGATCCACGCCCTGGACCCCATGCTGGCCGAGGAGGATGTCCTGAGGATTTCAGCCAAGACGGGTCAGGGTGTGCACGATATCCTGGAGGCCATCGTCTCCAGGATTCCAGCTCCGACCGGGTCAACCAAGGAACCGCTCAAGGCCTTGGTCTTCGACTCCCTCTACGACTCCTACAAGGGGGTCATTGCCTATGTGCGTCTGGTAGAGGGCGAGATGGAACCGGGGCAATCCCTCAGACTCATGGCCAACGGCGCCACCTTCAAGGGCGACGAGCTAGGCATCTTCACCCCGTCCATGCAGCCCATCGACTCCCTCCATGCCGGTGACGTGGGCTACGTGGTCACAGGACTCAAGGACCCGAGCCAGGTCCGCATCGGAGACACCCTCACCTCCCAGGCAGACCCCACCAAGGAGGCCCTGCCCGGATACGCTCCGGCCGAACCCATGGTATTCGCGGGAATCTTCCCAAAAAACGGCGACAGCAAGGAACTCAAGGCAGCTATGGACAAGCTGGTCCTCAATGACTCCTCCCTGAGCTGCCAGCCGGAGGCCTCGGACGTGCTGGGATTCGGCTTCAGGTGCGGCTTCCTGGGTATGTTCCACCTCCAGATCATCAAGGAACGCCTTCGCGACGAATTCGGCATCGAGGTGCTGACCACGGCCCCAAACGTCACCTACAAGGTCCATCTGAGGGGACGGAAGGCAGGCAAGGTAATCACCATCGACAAGGCCACGGACTTCCCCGACTATGGCGACATCGATTTTGTCGAGGAACCCTTCGCCAAGGTCGATATCTCCATGCCTGGCGAGGTCCTGGGCGATGTGATGCAACTCGCCGAACAGTCGAAGGGAGAACTGATCGACCTGGGTGACGACGACCAGCTGGTGGTCGCCACCTATAAGATGCCCCTCTCCCAAATCGTCTATGACTTCTTCAACAAGCTCAAGTCTGTCTCACACGGATATGCCACCATGAACTCGGAGATTCTGGACTATGAGCCTGCTGACGTGGTCAAGATAGAAGTGGACATCAACTACGCCCGGGTGGATGCACTCAGCTTCGTCGTTCATCGGGAGGATGCCCCGCGCATGGCACAGGACCTGGTCCACAAGCTCAAGTACACGGTCCCCCGGCGCCTCTACCCCATGCCGGCCCAGGCCATGGTGGAGGGTCGCGCACTGGGCCGGGTCGACATCCCACCACTGCGCAAGAACGCCGCCGTCAATGGAACCTCGTACAGCGTCTCCAAGAAGCAGGCCCTCCTGCGCCGCCAGTCCGCCAACAAACGTGCCGCCGCCCACAGCGACATCGAACTGCCCCAGTCGGTCTTCAACGCCATCCTGGAGCTGAACGAGTAAGGCGCAAGCAGGACCCCGATTACCAGGGGACCCAGTTCCATCCGGGGCGACCACTCCGCGGAATCCACACTTGAATCGCAGTGGTTGCCCCTCCCCGATACCCGGACATGCATGTTCTTGGTTTGTCACCGAGTCAAGCGAGGCCGTCTGCCCACCCCGGTCCAGACGGCCTGTCCACAGGCATTCTCTATGTACATTTGTTCAATTTCCCCCTCAATCCCTCAAGCCGAGCCTCTTCCCATCACCAGATATCAGGCACCTCAAACCGCTTGGCTATGGGAACGGTAGGCAACCTCAGAAAGCAGGCTCCCCCAGCAGCCGCGACAGGCGGTGAGCAGATGTTCAGGCACTCTGTCGCAAACCCCTCCGGTTCGCCCTATCTTGAAACCGTAATGACAACCTGCACGGGCCGTCGGAACAACCGGTGCCAACAAGGCGGTTCACCACGCAGCGGCCACCCCACAGACGGGGCTTGGACCGTGCCGGTTACGTGACCCACCGATACCGGTGGATGCCCGGATAAGATGCACCGGGCGCGATAGGAGGGCGAACGAGTATGACCATCAACGCGCTGGGGATTTACGAAAAGGCCCTTCCGGCGGATATGTCCTGGCAGGAGACTTTCGAACTGGTCCATGAGCTGGGATTCAACTTTCTGGAGTTCTCCATCGATGAGAGCGAGGACCGACTGGCGAGGCTGGATTGGACCGATCATGATAGGAGTCTCTTCCGGCAGGCCATGTGGAGGACCGGGAGCAGAATCAACACCCTCATGCTGTCGGGACACCGACGTTTCCCCCTGGGGGCATCCGACCCGACCACCCGCTCCAAGGCACTGGAGATGATGGATAAGGCCATCGATCTGGCTGTTGACCTGGGCATCCGCAACATTCAGATGGCCGGATACGATGTCTATTACGAGCCCAAAACGCAGTCCAGCCGTGAGCTGTTCATCGAGAATCTGGAAACCTGCGTGCAGATGGCCGCCAAGAAGATGGTCATGCTCTCCATCGAGACCATGGACGACCCCTTTATGAACTCCCTGGAGAAGGTGGTCTATGTGAAGTCGCAGATCCACAGCCCCTGGCTCCAGGCCTACCCGGACCTGGGCAACCTGACGGCATGGTCGCAAAATGAGGTGGGCCGTGAGATCGAGACCTACATCGACAACATCGTGGCGGTGCATCTCAAGGACACCAAGCCCGTGACCGACTCCTTCCCCGGACAGTTCCGGGATCTGGCATTCGGCGATGGGACCGTCGACTTCGAGGCCTGCCTTCGAACCTTTGCCAGACTGAAATACGCCGGAAGTTACACAATCGAGATGTGGACCCAAAAGGCGGACGACCCGGTGGCTGAAGTCCGCAAGGCCAAGGCACAATTCGACGCCCTCTTCGAGCGGGTGGGCATCCGGCAGGAGCCCGTGACCACCGTCAGGCGATGAGCCCCATTCAGACCACATGTTTGTACATGACTTGCAGATACATCAACAAGAAGGAGGAACCCATGGCTGGTTTGGCTGATTTTTCGTCTGAGGTGCGTGCCGAGGTCAAGCAGGTGCGCGAGCAGGTCGCCACCCTGCACGAGCAGC
>NZ_JACFSL010000004.1:0-6757 GCF_016100445.1 Bifidobacterium sp. M0307 | reverse complement strand
TGCCGTATCTGACGTTGGATATGCGCAGGTACAAGACGATGAGTATCGCCATCCAGTATCTGAAGGGCGGGTACGGCAGTGTCGACATGGGTGCCATGATGGGCTGCCTGGTCCTGGCCATCATCCCGATCGTGGTCTTCTACCTGATCTGCCAGAAGTACATCATCAAGGGAGTCCTCGCAGGAGCCGTCAAAGGCTGAGCCCACGATGGTGGCCGGGATCGACGAGGGCTCATGCCCATCGTCGGTCCCGGTCTTTGGTTGCGGGTGAGATGGGATGGATAACGATCCCGGTTCGCCCGCCGGCAGGTTGCCGGCATTCCTGGTTCCCGGCCCACCCCTAGGAGGTGACGATGCAGTTCCTGTCTCCGGACTCCGGATTCATGCGTGGTCTATCGGATGCCATCGATGCGATATGGATCAACATCCTCATGCTGGTATGCAGCATTCCCCTGTTCACCATAGGCGCCGCCCTTTCGGCGGGGTTCGATGCGGCCAGGCGCGATCTCGACGGGGTAGGGCACGTAACAGCCAATTACCTGCGCGCCTTCAAGGACAACTTCGTCAAGGCCACGTTGATCTGGTTGGTTTTCGGGTCGACCCTGGCGGCACTGGTCTATGCCTGGGTGGTCCTGCAGATTACGCCCCTGCTCATTGTCAAATTCGCCCTTACCATCATCTGGGTCATCGGTTTTGAGTGGGTATGGGCTCTTCAGGCCCGATTCGAGAACGACCCCGGCCATACCATGCTCAATGCGTTGATCTTCGGCCTGTCGAATATCGGCAGAACCCTGGCTCTGGTGGGTATGGACCTGGTCTATCTGGCTCTTGTGGCGGCCTCCTGGGTCTATATGCCCCAGGGGCTGTTCCTGCTGATTGTTCTGGGGTATGGGACCCTGATTATGCTTCATGCCCCTGTTCTGGAGGGGGTGTTCGTCCGATATGTCGGGAAAGCCACTGCTTCCGAAGGGCTGGACCCCTCCCGGGAAACAAATGCGGGAGTCGAGGGCATCCCTGACCGCGATTAGGATTGACGGGTATGGTCACACTTCAGGATGTCGCGCGGGCGGCAGGTGTTTCGATCGCGACGGCATCTTGGGCGGTCAATGACAACAAGAACGTCAGAATACCGGAATCCACCAGACGCAAGGTGCGCAAGGTCGCCCAGGAGCTGGGGTACCGGCAGAATGCCATGGCCCGAAGCCTGGCGAGAGGTCAGTCTGACCTGATTGGTTTCATCAGTGATGGGGTCGCCACCTCCCCCTTTGCCGGGCAGGTCATTCAAGGAGCCCAGGATGAGGCCTGGCGCAACGGGAAGATTCTTCTGGTGGTGGACACCAATGGTGATGCCGGCATGGAGCGTCGGGCCTGCTCCTTCATGCTGGAGCGGCAGGTGGAGGGGATTGCATACTCCTCCTGGGTCCATCATGCGGTTCGTCCGCCGCGGGATCTGGACAAGGTGAACTCGGTGCTGGTCAACTGCTTTGATTCGGAGGGGCGTTTCCCTGCCGTGGTCCCCGACGAGGTCCAGGGCGGTAGGGCGGCCACGGACCTTCTTCTCCAGGCCGGTCATCGGCGGATATCCTTCGTCAACGCCGTGGACTCCTCGCCGGCCTCACAGGGCAGACTACAGGGGTATCGCGATGCCCTGGCCGCTGCCGGTGTCGTTTATGACCCCAATCTTGTGATTCGTTGTGCCGCCGATCAGGAGGGTGGGTACGGAGTCGTCGAGCAGGTTCTGTCCACCGGGGCCACGGCCGTTTTCTGCCACAATGACCGCACCGCCATGGGGCTTTTTGACGCCTTGCGTGAGCGCGGGCTTCATGTGCCCGAGGATCTGTCGGTGGTCGGCTTCGATAACCAGGAGATCATCTCCGCCCACCTGCATCCGGCCCTTTCCACGGTCGGGCTTCCCCAGTATGACCTGGGTGTTCTGGGAATCAGGACCCTCCTTGAGAGGGGCGGGGAGGAAGGTGCCGATGACGCTGAGGATGGAGGGGGTTCCGCTCCTGCCTATGAGCCCATCCGGGTCACCTGCCCAACGGTCGTGAGGCGTTCCATCCGCAATCTGGCACCGGTATCCGAGGTCTGACGCGGCCTGTCCATCTGCCGCCATTCGAGGGCCGACTCAGTTGAGTTGACATTTGACGACCGCTATCTATAATTATTGCTTAATCGCTTAAACGGTGTGAGGGGCGTAGTTCTCCGGTTGGCTGTTGAGGCGGATATCAAGTATTTCGGGTCCATGGTTGTACCGGAAAGGGCGCAATGACGAAACTGTATTATCAATTCCCCGGCACCTGGTTCGGAGACTGCATGCCTTTCGGCAAGGGTGACGAGTTCTTCCTCTTCCATCAGAGGGATGACCGCGATCCCATTCCCTTCGGGCAGCCTTTCGGCTGGGCGCTGGCGACCACCAAGGACTTCGTCCACTACAAGGACTGCGGTATCGCCATCCCCCGTGGGGGTGACGATGAGCAGGACCAGTTCATCTATGCAGGCAGCATCTTCCAGGGTGAGGGCCGCTACCATGCCTTCTATACGGGGTACAACCGGGACTACCCGGCGCAGGGTAAGGCATCCCAGGTCCTCATGCATGCGGTAAGCGACGACCTCTATCACTGGACCAAAACCCAGGATGCCCTGACCTTCACCCCCCAGGAGGGATACGATCCCGATGACTGGCGCGATCCCTGGGTAATCAGGGATGAGGAGAACGACAGGTACCTGCTGATTCTGGGGGCCCGTAAACAGGGGCCCAAGACCCGGCAGGCCGGCCGGACGGTGGCCTTCACTTCGAAGGACCTTGAACACTGGACCTTCGAGGGTGATTTCTGGGCCCCGGACCTGTACACCATGCATGAAATGCCGGATCTCTTCAGAATCGGCGACTGGTGGTACCACATCGTGACCGAGTACAGCGACAAGCATGGCATGGTCTATCGGATGGCAAGGGATCTTGAGGGGCCCTGGACGGCTCCGGTCGATGATGCCTTCGATGGCAGCGCCTACTACGCAGGCCGAACCTTCGAGCTCAACGGCAAGCGTGTTCTCTTCGGCTGGGTGGCCACCAAGGAGAACGACGATGATGCCGCCAACTATGAGTGGGGTGGCACCTTTGTGCCGCATCAGGTCTACCAGCGTCCTGATGGATCCCTCGGTGTGCAACCGGTGGATACGCTTTGGGATTCCTTCGCCGACCGCCGGTCCCTGCCCGATCTTGAGCTGCACTCCGATGGTGGCAGGACCGAGCAGGTCCTGGCCCGTGGATGCGGTGACCTGATCGCCCTGGAGGCGGACGTGCGCTTTTCCGAAGGTACGCGTTCCTTGGGGTTGCGGATCTACGAGAACGAGGAAACCGGGGAATCCTATCAGTTCCACTTCAAGGTGGGGGAGAACCGCTACCTGTTCGAGGGCAATCCCAACTATCCCTGGTTCACCAACATGAACATCGGCCTGGAGCGCCCCATTCAACTTGAGGCGGGCCGGGACTACCACCTGCAGCTTGTCGTTGACGACACCATCGCCACACTCTATGTGGATGGGGTGGCCCTCAACGCAAGGATGTACCACCACTATGGTGACAGCCTGGGTCTGTTCGTCACGGAAGGTGGCCTGCAGGTGTCCAACGTATCCGTATCCACCAAACTGAAGGAGGGGTAAGACCCGGAGAAAAGCCGTGCGGAGCCGGTGTCCGTCGATGAAGTCCGACACCGGCCCATCTCACACAGGCCGGCATCAGTGCCTGTGTCTATTTAGCTTAAGCGTTTATTCATGACCATGACGGTCAGGAGTAATTCGCCCGATAAGGTAGTCGGTCACAAAAGTGATGGAGTGAATCATGAGGAAAAGCATCAAAGCCCTGGCTGTCCTTGGGGTACTGACCATGTCTGTGAGCGGCCTGGCCGCCTGCGGTGGTTCCCAGGCCAGCGCCGACAAGGGGCACGTCTACTACTTGAGCGCCAAGCCCGAGCAGCAGGATGAATTCAAGGATCTGGCCAAGCAGTTCACCAAGGATACCGGCATACCGGTCGATGTGTCGGTGGCCTCTTCCGGCACCTACGAACAGTCGCTCAAGAGCGAGCTGGCCAAGTCCAACGCCCCGACCATGTTTGATGTGGACAACAACGATTTCCAGAACTGGTCCGGGTACTACAACGACATGTCCAAGACCGGCATCTACAAGGATCTGAAGAACCAGGACTTCGCTCTGAAGCTCGACAACAAGGTCATCGCGGTGCCCTACGTCATGGAGCGTTACGGAATCATCTACAACAAGTCCCTGATGAAGCAGTACTTCTCCGCAGACTGGTCCTCGATCAAGTCCATCGAGGAAATCGATAACTTCAAGGCCCTGAAGACCGTCGCTGATGAGATTCAGGATCACAAGGACGCCCTGGGTGTCAAGGGTGCCTTCAGTTCGGCCGGTTTCGACTCCAGCTCCAGCAAGCGCTTCGGCGATCAGCTGGCCCATATCCCGGTCTATTACGAGTACAGGGATCAGAACACCGAGGAAGAGCCGCCGACCATCTCCGGCAAGTACATGGACAACTTCAAGAACATCTTCGATCTCTACCTGAAGGACTCCACCACCAAGCCCTCCCAGCTTTCCAGCGCCACCATGGATGACTCCAACAGCGAGTTCTCCACAAAGCAGGCCGTTTTCCTCCAGAACGGCTCCTGGGGGTATCCCCAGATCAAGGATCAGGATGTCCCCGACGAGGACATCGGTGTGCTCCCCATCTATATGGGTGTGCCCGGTGAGGAGAAGCAGGGTCTGACCGTCAGCTTCATGTACTTCGCCACCAACAACAAGTCCTCGGAGAAGGACAAGGAGGCCACGAACCAGTTCCTCGATTACATCCTCAACAATGACGATGCCAGGAAGATCGTGACCGACGACATGGGCTTCGAAACCCCCTTCAAGTCTTACGAAAAGGCCGGCTTCAAGTCCAAGAACCCGGTCCAGCGCGCCAATGATGCCTATGCCAAGGCCGGCGACTACGACACGGTCATCCATCCTCTGCCCTCCGCCCAATGGGTGGCTTCGCTGAGCGACGCCATGCTGGAGTATGCCCAGGGGACCGGTGACTGGGCCAAGGTCAATACCGCCTTCGTGGACGGCTGGGCCACCGAGTACAAGACCACGCACTGAGGAATCCGCCGGATCGGCCGTCCGGAGACTGTGCGGCCGGCCGATCCGGACTCCTCTTTATCGGGTGGTGTTTCATTGAGAAGATTGGGAGGTTCCCATGATTTCCATGGTAGGTAAATCAATCAGGCGTTGGTGGGCGCTCTTCACCATCCCCACCCTGGCGGCTTTCGTCATTGGATTCGTGGTGCCGTTCGTCATGGGTATCTGGCTGAGCCTGTGTCGGTTCACGACGGTGACCGACGCCTCCTTCATCGGTCTGGGGAACTACTCCCAGGCCATCTCGGATCCGGAGTTCTGGCATTCGATGCTCTATACGCTGGCCTTCACCGTCGTGACCACCGTCATCATCAACGTCCTGGGATTCGCTGTGGCCTACATGCTGACCAAGGCCATCCGGGGTGCCAACATCTTCAGGTCGGTCTTCTTCATGCCCAACCTGATAGGCGGCATCATCCTGGGTTATATCTGGTTGCTCCTCCTCAATGGGGTCCTCGGCAGGTGGGGGCGTTCCATCACCTACTCGGGGGTATATGGCTTCTGGGGCATGGTCATGCTCTACTGCTGGCAGCAGATTGGCTACATGATGATCATCTACATAGCCGGGTTGCAGTCCCTGCCGGGTGACGTGATCGAGGCCGCCTCGGTCGACGGGGCCAATGGGCGGCAGCGTCTGTTCCATATCACCCTGCCGCTGATGATGCCCTCCATCACGGTGTGCACCTTCCTGACCATGACCAACGGCTTCAAGATGTTCGATCAGAACCTGGCCCTGACCAACGGTGCCCCCTCCAATACCTCCGAATTGCTGGCCCTGAACATCTACCGGACCTTCTACGGACGGACGGGCTTCGAGGGCGTGGGTCAGGCCAAGGCCGTGATCTTCTTCGTGATCGTGGCCATCATCGCGGTCATTCAGAACCGACTCACCACCAGTAAGGAGGTGGCGGCATGAGCGGCAAGGTCAAGCACTCCTGGCTCTGGACCCTTTTCTTCACCCTGGTGTCCCTGCTGTGGATATTCCCCATTGTTCTGGTGGTCATCAACTCATTCAAGAACAAGGCCTACATATCCCGTGATGCCTTCTCCATACCGACCGGACGGGCCTTCGTCGGCTTCCAGAACTACACCAGGGGAGTGGACCGGACCAATCTCCTGGCCAGCTTCGGTTGGACGGTCGTGGTGACCGTCGGTTCCGTCCTCCTGATTCTGCTCTGCACCTCCATGTGCGCCTGGTGGATCGTCAGGGTCAACAACTGGGCCGCCAAAGGCTTGTATCTGCTCTTCCTCTTCAACATGATCGTGCCCTTCCAGATGGTCATGTTCACGCTTTCCAAGCTCGCTGACATGTTGGGGCTCAATACCCCCTGGGGCCTTTGGATTGTATATCTGGGGTTCGGTGCAGGCCTGGCCGTCTTCATCTTCACCGGTGTCATCAAGGGTATTCCCCAGGAGCTGGAGGAATCGGCCATGATTGATGGGGCCAGTATCCCGAGAACCTTCTTCGGCATTGTGGTTCCTATTATGAAGCCGTCGATTGTGTCGGTGGCGATTTTGGAGGCCATGTGGATTTGGAATGACTTCCTGTTGCCGTATCTGACGTTGG
>NZ_JACFSL010000003.1:0-43614 GCF_016100445.1 Bifidobacterium sp. M0307 | reverse complement strand
GTGCGGCAGCCAATGATCGACCTGATTCAGGTCGCCGGGGTGCGGGGCGGGTGCCCCGCCGTCACTCACGACCGCACGTTGATGACCGGCCCGGCCGCACCGGATACGAAGACACCCCCCGCCCGGCCGGTGCCGGAACGGGGGGTGTCTTGAACGGGGGTGTCTATGCGACGGGCTGGAGTTGCGCGTCGGTTTCCTGGATACGGTCATTGGTGGCATGGACCAGGGCAAGGGCACCCTGCCAGGAGTCCGTATCTGACTGTCGAATGGTAATGAGTCCGTTCATGGTGTCTATCACCAGTCTCCACTCCGGGTCCTCCGGCCATGCGTCGGGTCTCTTCGGACTGGACGGGGCAGAAGGTCTAAGCGCAGGGTTACCGAGAAGAACGAACACGTCGTTGTACTGGTAATCCCCGACGGATAAGGCTCTCTGCATGTCGGCCGCCTGCTTGTCCCAGTCGGCTACGGCCCCGAGTAACATGCGGTCGCCGACCAGGGCGAAATCGTACCCCACCTGCTGCATGGCTTCGGCCGCGTCACTAATGACGGTCTCGGTGACAGGCATGTGATGTCTCCATGCCGGGTTGATTCGATCCCAGGATTCCACATACCGGCGAACGTCCTGCTTTATCTCTTCCAGGGGCACCGAGCTTGGCTCCAGGGCGCACCATGCGCAGGGTTCATCCTCGTCCTGCTCGTATCCTTCGAATTCATCGTTTTCCATGAACGCCTGCTCTTCATCAACCAGCCGACCGTCTTCTACGGAGCTGTCGATTTCTGTGTCGTTGTAGTCGTAATTCATGGCTATGATTCCTTACCTCATTTGCGTAACCGGACCTCTGTATCCGGTGGGGAACCCCTCCCCTTACCTCACTGTCTATTGTACCTTTTCGGGGGCTGTTAATCAAGCTGGTTTCCCTTATTTTTCAATGGTTTTCGGACTTTTTTTGATCTCTTTTCCGGGTCTTTCCGGGCCGGGTCCGGAGGGTCTGGCCAACACTCTCCCACCTCCCTCCTCGATGCTGGTTTTTGAACGGGGCACGACACCGGAATGTTCAGCCCCTGGCCGTCGTGGTGTGTGCCGCAACCAGGATCGCAGGGACCGGGCGGATACGAAGACACCCCCGCCCGGCCGGTGCCGGAACGGGGGTGCGCAGGAGGGAAAGGTTCACATGTTCATCGGTTCCATCGCGAAGTCGGGGTCGTAGTCCCTGTATATTTCCAGTTCCTTTTGCTCCTGCTCTCTTGCATTGATTTCGTCGTACTTCTTCCTCAATAACAAGTCCTTGTCCTCCCTTGCTCTCTGGAACCCATCCATCACTGCTTTTATGAGGGAGTCATCTTGGACGGTGCGGCTCAGCATCCGCTGGGCGGCGATTTCGATTTCGGCCTGTGTGAACGGGCGACCTCCGGGTTCCGGCCCGTCCGTCCCGACATACTTCTTGGCTGCATCCTGCATCCACTCGTTGGCTGGGGGGACGAAGGCGGCCAGGTAGATGGTCCGGTCTTTCATAAGACCGTCGTGGGTGACCGCCTCCGCGATTCCGAGAAAATCACTGTCTGTCGTAGCCCAGTCGGTCAGGCTTTGGATTCTCTGGGGGTCGTTATCCAGAGCGGTCTGATAGGCGCGTTTGATTTCGTCTATACGGTCCCGGCGGCCGACGAAGTACTGCTCAACCACCTGCTTCATTACCTCCGGCCGGTCTCGGATTGTGCGATCTATTTTGCCGGTGATTTCCTCGAGTGTGTCGTACACGGACGACCGATTTGCGATCACACCCTGTCCTTTGATCTCGCCCAGGGCGATTACCTGGTCCCAGGCGGCCATGTCCCGTCTGATCTTCTCGGTCAGGGACCCCACCACTTCCCGGACCGCCTGGGCGGTCCACTTGTCGGAGTCATCAATCATGGTTTTGCCCTGGTCGTAATTCATGGCTATGGTTCCTTACCTCATTTGCGTAACCGGACCTCTGTATCCGGTGGGGAACCGCTCCCCCCTTACCTCACTGTCTATTGTACTTTTTTAGGGGCTGTTAATCAAGCTGGTTTCCCTTATTTTTCAAGGGTTTTCGGACTTTTTTTTGCTTCTTTTCCGGGTCTTTCCGGGCCGGGTCCGGAGGGTCTGGCCAACACTCTCCCACCTCCCTCCTCGATGCTGGTTTTTGGACGGGGCACGACACCCGAACGGGAGACCTCCGCCCGTGGTGGTGTGTGCCGCAACCCGGTTTGTCGGCATCCGTGTGCGGACCGGGACACGGCAGGTGCAGCCCGGGTGGCAGGCTTGTTGGCCGGCCGGGCGGAGCCGGGCGTGGATCGGGACGCTCCGGATTCCGGGCGGTTGAGAGTGGTCCCCGGAGGGGGCCGGGAGCAACCGCCTCCCGGGTGCAGGGGGCAGCGGGAGGAAGGGGCTGTTGGAGGCTGCCGAGTCCCACTCCCGCAGGGCGTGGGACGGCGGGGACCAGCCACCGGCCCCATGTGGGCCGGTGTCCGTTTCCCCGCGCCCCCTTGGGGGGGCAGCGGCGGCGAGTGGTCCCCGGGAGGGGGCCGGGAGCCGGCGCACCCGGCCGGCCCGGCCCCAGGGGTTCTCAGGGTCAGAGGGTGAGGTTGTCTGCGGCTTGTTGGTCCTCCTGTCCTTGCTGGTAGCCGTCCAGCCATGCATCCTCGGGGTAGGTGGCGTAGTACCGGTGGGTGGTGGGGTCCCGGGGTTGCCAGTTGGTGTTGCTGACGGTGATGGGTCCTCCTTGTCCGTCGATGGTTTCGGCGGGGGTGAGCCATCGGGTTTCGCCGGTCTGGTCGATGGTCGCAAATTTCCCTTCCTGGCCGTCGGTGAGGTCGGCTCCTTGTTCCCAGGCGGCGATGGCGTTGCGGCTGTCGCACTGGTGGGGGCCGTGGCTGTATGTGTGGCTTATGCCGTTGTGGGCCATGTAGCCGGTCTTGCCGTCCTTGGTCCACCGGAACGGGTGGGTGTTGGCCTGGCAGACGGGGCCGTTGGTGGCGAGTCTGAAGTGCATGAGCACGGGGGCGGCGGTGAGGTCGTCCAGGTGGGTGCAGATGTAGCGGAGCGTGTCCTCGTTGTCGGCGGAGCGGTAGCGGCGGAGGGTGGTGCCGTCGTGCCAGGCTATGCCGGCTCCGTCGGGGTTGGTCTGGCTCATGGCGGCGAGTTGGTGGATGGTGGGCATGGTGCCGGGGGCGGCGGTGCAGATGACGCACATGTTCAGCGGTTTCCTTTCTTGGCGATGGCGGGCACGGCGTTTGCCCAGGCGGTGCGGCTGGTGGCCTCGATGTCCTTGTTCTTGATTAGGTCGGGGTGGTTTTCGAAGAACCGCCACATGGTCCTTATCCAGTGGATGGCGGGCATGAGGGTGTCCACGCTGTCGGTGTTCCAGGGGCCGAACGTCCTCAGCTCTATGGTGTTTCTGTGCTCGCCGTTGACGGCGGTCCGTTTCCCGTCTTCCCTGTGTGTGACCCGGCACCAGCGGTTGTTGTCGGGGTCGGCGTGGCGCATGTTGAGCCATGCGGCCTTGTCGTGGTCCAGGGCGGCCAGGGCGCGTAGCCATCGGCCCCGGGTCTGCCTGGGGGTGCGGGTGACGTGGATGTGGCCGCCCGCGCGGTCCTGGGAGTCTTCCGGGATGATGCCGGCTATGAGGTCGCGGAGCCGGGCAAGGGTTTCGGGGTTGGTTGCGAGGGGTTGGGTCTGGTATTCCAGGCCGCCCCTGGCAAGACTCCCGTCCCCGCACCAGCTAGCCACCAGGTCGTTTGTGGCGATGGCGCGGTGGTTGTGGCCGCCGTTGATTTCGATTTCGATGCCGATGGTCAGGGGCTTGCCCTTGATGTTTTCCGGGTAGGGGTTCCTGTAGGGCGTGCCGTAGGTGTCGGCACCGTACCTGGCGCAATCGAAACATGCGAGATCGTCGCATTCTATGTGCTCCAGGCACCCCAGGCATCCCCTGTTGCCGCAGGCCGAGCAGCAGGTGTAGCAGCCGTCGCAGATTCTTCTTTCACAGCCGTCGCACGTGTGCATGTATTGGGGGTCGGTTATGTGTTGGCATACCCGGCATACGACGATGGTGGTGTCGGTCATGTCTTCTCCTTGCTGTCCGGGCGGGTACCTCCCGCCTGACGACCTCCACCAGGTGCGGGCGGAGCGGAGGGCGCGGCCCGTGTGTGGACCGGGACGCGGCGGGCCGGTGGCGGTGTGGCACGCTGTTGGGCCACGCCGTCGCCGGGCGGGCGCGGATCGGGACGCTCCGGGTCGTGACCGTAGCGACCCGTGCCATGATGGAGGGGGTCAGGCGGGAGACGGCACCGAGTCCCACTCCCGCAGGGCGTGGGACGGCGGGGACCAGCCACCGGCCCCCATGTGGGCCGGTGTCCGTTTCCCCGCGCCTCCTTCGGGGCGCAGCGGCGGCGAGTGGTCCCCGGGAGGGGGCCGGGAGCCGGCGCACCCGGCCGGCCCGGGCCCGCCGGACCCCGTGGGGGCCGGCGGGGGCGGTGTCATTCCTGCGGGGTCTGTTGCGTTTCGTCTTTCATGGAGCCGTCCAGGGCCTGTTGCTCTTCGTCGCTGGCCTGGTATCCGGTCATGGCGAGGATGGCGTAGTAGTCCCTGAGCATGGGCAGGCAATGTTGGTTCTCGCTTCCCCAGGTCGAGGGCAAATGGTCCAGGGTCATGCCTTTGAGGAGGGTGTATATGGCGGCCTGCACGCGGTGCCGGTCGTCCGGTTCGGTCAGCCGGTTCCCGGTTCCCCAGGGGTCGTTGAGCATCGGGTCGCTCATGGAGACACCGACGCTGTACCCGTAGATGTCCGTGTGGAGGACGGCGGCGGCCAGGATGTCCCGGCTCTTCGGGAGCGGGGTGGCGCGCTTCACGATGCGTTCGAGGTGGTCCGACACCAGCCGTGTGGCACGCCTCGCGAACCCGGCCCGGCGGGCGATGTACTCGCTCCTGGCGCGGCTGGCCTGGGCCTGTTCCGCCCTCCGGCGGTTCTCCCGCTCGCTCCTTTCGGCGTTTTCGCGTTCGCGTTCGGCAATCTCCTCCTCGGTGGGCCGGTGAAGGAGGATAGCCCCCCTGTTGTAGCTCTCTCCGGAATCGGCCACGGCGAGGGTGGTGACGCGTACACGTTCCTCCACGCCCAGGTTGGCGAGGCAGTTCCGGAGGTCTTCTCCGGGTGACAGCCGCCATATCCTCTCGTACCCGCTGGGGGTCCTGTATGCGGAGGGCAGCCCATTGACGGTTTCCCAGCCGAGTTCCCGCGCGGTATCGCGGACCTGGCCGAACCAGGCGGCGTGCTTGACCTGTTCGCGGCACTGGTCGAGGGTGTAATCCCAGTTGTTGGTTCCTGCGGCCCGGGAGAGTTTGGCCTGAAGGTCGGGCCGGTCCCCGTATGCGGCTATCTGTTCGAGCTGGTCGAAACTGGTCTGCCCTGCGGGTATGAGGTCGGGCCGGATGGCCGCGACCTTGAGCCTGCGGCGGACGGTGGCGCGGCTCCTGCCGGTGGCCTTTGCCATCGCGTCCTCGGTCTCGCCCAGGTCGAGCAGGCGGGCGTAGCCTCGGGCCTCCTCCATGGGGGTGAGGCCGTTGCGCTGGATGTTCTCGGTGAGCATGAGTTCGGCCTGCTGGCGGGTGTCCGCCTGCCTGACGATGCACGGGAGGGTGTTGAGACCGGCCTTGACGGACGCGGCGTGGCGGCGGTGTCCCATGATGAGCATGTGCTTGCCCTGGCCGTCGGCGGGGGTGACCACAAGCGGCTGCTGGATTCCCTGGGACGCGATGGACGCGGCCAGTTCGGTCAGGTCCCCCAGGTTCCTCCTGGGGTTGTCGGGGTTGGGGGTGATGTCGGAGGCGGCCACCTGGATAAGGGCCGGGCCGTCCACGGCCTTGGTGACGGTCTTGGCCTTTGCCGGAGTCTTCTTGGTGCTCATAATCTGCTCCTTGTCCGTTCTGCGGGTCTCTCCCGCCTGACACCGGCATCAGGCCGGCGGGAGGGTGGAGCGGAGGGCCGTGTGCGGACCGGGACGCGGCGGGCCGGGGCGGTGTGGCACGCTTTTTGTCCACGCCGTCGCCGGGCCGGGCGCGGATCGGGACGCTCCGGCGCGCAGCGATGCCCGGACGGTGGCAGGATGATGGGGTCAGGCGGAACAGGGGGCGGTACCGCATCCGCATGGATGCGGCCGCCCGGAAACCAGCCGCCGGCCCCCATGGGGGCCGGTGTCCGTTACCGGGGCCTTCCCCCGGCCGGCAGCCCTGCGAAAGAACCACTCCGGGATCCACGGAAGGATCCCGGAGTGGTTCTTTCCGAGGCGCTCGCGTGCGTGCCCGGACGGAAAAGCCCTGGGAGATCCTGCTCGGCCGAAAAGCCCTGGCGTGCACGTCGCGGCCGGAATCTTCCAGGGAGACGGCGAGCAGAAAAGGCGGAAAATCAACCTTTTCCCAATCTGGCCACGATGGTTTTACGGATTTGGTGATATGATCTGAGGCAGATTGAGATTCTCAATCTTTGAGGAATGAAGATCTTCCGGAGGGCCTGGCATCCATCACCTGCCCTCTCAGGAAGGACGAAGGCCCCCGACATTCAGCGGGGGCCTTCTGTATACCAGGGGGCGCCTTTCCCAGGGGTGGGAGAGAAATGAAGTGGGGGGCTGAAAATCTACCTTGTCCTTGCCCGCTCCGGCAGTCTCTCCCGCACACACGCACACCGTCACCTTTGGGATATTCTCCGGCAGCCATGACCGCACGCCTGGCCAACCCGGTCCAACCGTCCATGAGGCAAGCGTTTTCAGGGGCGTTGTTTGCCCCTGAAAACGTGCGGCAGCCAATGATCGACCTGATTCAGGTCGCCAGGGTGCGGGGCGGGTGCCCCGCCGTCACTCATGACCGACACCTTCACGACTTCCCGGCGTGCCCGGTCTGGTTCCGGTTGATTGCCTTGTAGATGGTGGTCCGGCCGACATTGAATTTGGCGGCAATCTCCTTGATCGTCACTGATCTGGATTCATACAATTCGCGGATCATGATTTCGTCCTTTTTGGTGAGCTTCCGGGGTCGGCCGCCTTTCCTGCCGCGCGCCCTGGCCGCCATCACCCCGGCCTTCGTGCGTTCCCGGATCATGTCTCGCTCGAGCTGGGCCACGGCCGCGAAAACGTTGAACACCAGGACCCCGCCCGGAGTGGTGGTGTCCATCTGTTCGGTCAGGCTCCGGAACCCGATCTCCTGCTCACGGAACCTCTCCAGCAGGGCCGCCAGGTTCAAGGTGCTGCGCCCCAGCCGGTCCAGCTTCCACACCACCACCGTATCGCCCTTGCGCAGCGCCTCGAGCATCCGATCCAACTGGGGACGGCTGGCCTTGGCTCCGGATGCGTGGTCGGTGTAGATCCTCTCGCACCCGGCCCGCTCCAGCGCGTCCACCTGCAAATCCGCGTTCTGGTCCTGGGTGCTCACCCTTGCGTAACCGATCAGCATGTACCACCGTCCTCGAGTGCTTCTCCCCCACCCCGGGCAGATCTATCCACGCAGATCCTCGTGGACGCGAAGGACACACACCTGAGGTGCAGGGTGAGTACTTTTACTCATACGATTAGGGTACATAGATTTATGGATATATTAATGAACACTTTTGGTTTTCCCGGACCGCCACTTTGCAATCCTCCGGAAACCGGCCGGCCGGCATCCGGAAAGGGACCGTTTTGGGGATGGGGCATTTCCTCCCCGCCGCACCCGCACCGGGACGTGCAGCGACGACCCGGTGCCTGGCGCATCACCCACGCGTTCTCATGACTGCCGCCTGTCATTGATGTTTATCGCCTTGCCGCACGGCGGTAGAGCCACAGTCACGACCCCATCGGGGGAGACATCGCAGTACCCGTTGGCCTCCAACCTGGCAAGATATTCCTGCTCCCGGAGTTCGTGCAGGAAGACCAGCAGATAGACCACCAGGAATCCGGCGGCCACGGCCAGCGAGATCCGGAATCTGCCGCAGGCCGCAAAAAGAAGGATCCACACGGCCGGCACGTGGAAGGTGAATACAACGCCCAACCCGTGATTCACGTCGTCGTCCACGGAGAAGAAGAACTCCCGGAACAGGTCGATGAAAATCACCATTATCCTGCTGAATACCCAAAGTCCCATAACGGCCAGGGTCACGGCACTAGCCGCTTGTATGATCGTCAGATAGACGGCCGGCTGGTCGAGGAAGAGCAGGCGGGCCAGCACCAGGAATCCTGCGGTCACGACCACGGTTCTCACGCCGGCCGCACCCCACTCTTCTCTGCTCCGCCTGGTCTCTACCAGGGTTTCGGCCATGATTACCGCAAACATGGGCAGCAGTAGCCAGTCCACCGCGGCCTCACCCAGGAGCATGACCGCCGCCAGCCCGGCGATGCACGCCGGTATGGTGACAAGTGCCGTATACCCCCAGACCCCATGACCGGTCGCAAAGTACGTGGCCAGGACGCGGGTTTTCTCCGGTACCCAGGTCAGGATGCCCTTCTTCCGGGCCTGACGGTCCTCGGTGGATCCCTTCGTATTGTCATTCATGATCTCTCCTTGCTTTCATATAAAACTCACACCGGCGGGCCGCCGCCGGCACCCGCATCACGCCATGCCGATCCGGAGGGCGACCACGGGGACATCCGGCACATCCTTTTCGTCCCAGCCGGAAAATCCCGCACGGGTCATGATCCGGCAGACTTCACCGGGGTCCATGGAGGGGAACTCGTACACGACCCCCTCCCGGTTGGCGGTGCGGCACGTCGTGGCCGGCTCGGCGGCGGCCAGATCCTCCATGATCAGGTAGAGGGCGTGGAAACTCTCCGTCTCCTGCTTGTCATAGGGGTGAACGGGCTGGATGCGGCGCAGCGAATCGACCCGCCGCCACCCCCCTCTCACCACCTGCTCCAGAGGCTTGGATATCTCAACGGTGACGGTATGCATGGCCTCGCCCCCTTTCCTGCGTGACGTGGATACGGTCAGGGACCCTTACCGGCTCCATCCTGCGGCCCAGGAGGGGTCGGTCCGGTCGGGCTGAGATGTCTTCGCGGCCGTGGCCGGTTCCGGGGCATCGGGACCCCAGCCGGCCGGCTCCTGTCCCTGGTCAGGTTCACCCTGGTCCGGTCCGCCCTGGGCGTTCCCGGCGTTCCGTTCAGCGCCCTGGCGGATGTCCTCCTCCCTGAGGATGTCGAGGGCAAGCGTCTGTCCATCCACCTGGATGACCCCACCGGCCGTCCCGTCCTTCCCCACCCAGAGCCTGGGCATAGCCGCGATGTAGCCGGTTCCCATGACGCATGACTTGGCAGCGAAATCACCCTTGTCGAACATCGCGTTGATCTTCTCGGCCCTGCGCCCCCGGAAGGAGACCTCCACGTTCTCCCACGGGCCTTCATGCCTGGCCTGCTGGTTGTCGGTCCAGGTCTCCCGGTCATAGATGGACACCTTGAGCAGTGCCTTCTTGCCGTCCCTCTCCGGCCAGAAACGGAATTCGCTGACCCTGCCGGTGAAAGTGATTGAATTTCTGATGATTGTTGACATGGTTCCTTACCTCATTTTCGTATTCGGATCTCTGTATCCGGTGGGGAACCGCTCCCCTTACCTCACTATTTATTGTACCTTTTCGGGGGCTGTTAATCAAGCTGGTTTCCCTTATTTTTCAAGGGTTTTCGGACTTTTTTTGACTTCTTTTCCGGGTCTCCCTGGGAGGGGTCCGGAGGGTCTGTCCAACACCCTCCCACCTCCCTCCTCGATGCTGGTTTTTGAACGGGGCACAACACCCAAACGGGAGACCTCCGACCGTCGTGGTGTGTACCGCAACCAGGATCGCAGGGAACGGGCGCATACGAAGACACCCCCGCCCGGCCGGTGCCGGAACGGGGGTGTGCAGGAGGGAAAGGTTCACATGTTCATCGGTTCCATCGCGTAGTCATCGATGCCGGGGTCGTAGTACGTGTACATTTCCCACACCTGCTCCGGCTCCGCCTGCATCCCCTGTTCTTCCTCTATGGCGAACTCCTGCATATCCAGGGCTTCCTTGGCCTCCCGTTCACCCATCGCTTCGGTCCCGGCGGCCGGGCCGTCATTGTGGTCGTAATTCATGGTTGTGATTCCTTACCTCATTTGCGTAACCGGACCTCTGTATCCGGTGGGGAACCGCTCCCCTTACCTCACTGACTATTGTAGTTTCCAGGAACTGTAAAGCAAACTGGTTTCCCTTATTTATCAGCGGTATCCTGACTTTTTTGCTCGCTCTTCCGGGGTCTCCCCCGCTCGGTTCATCTGGTTGAATCTCTTGGCTTGTGCCGCGATTCGAATACCGGAAAAGTTGCTTTCGGCACCTTCTCCGGCAGTCTCTCCCGCACACCTGGCCAACCCGGCCCGGCCGTCCATGAGACAAGCGTTTTCAGGGGCGTTGTCTGCCCCTGAAAACGTGCGGCAGCCAATGATCGACCTGATTCAGGTCGCCGGGGTGCGGGGCGGGTGCCCCGCCGTCACTCACGACCGCACGTTGATGACCGGCCCGGCCGCACACCGGATGGCCGCCAGCGGTGCATTTAGCTTGTGTACTTGTTCATCTCAGGGAGTTCGGGTTCTCTGAGATCCAACCTCTTCATGAATGCATCCACCTGCCCGGCACGAACTCTCGCAAGTTCGTTCCCCGCTTCAGCGGATGTGCTGTCTCCCTCCCGTTTCGGCCCGAGTTCCTCATAACGGTCGGAGATCCTGAGCAGAAAGCCCAGGTAGTAGCCGTTGCGCCACGTTGCACTGGGCTTGTCTCCATTTTGCCGGGCGGCGCCACACCAGTGGGAGCCTCTATAGGCTTCCATGCTGGTCCAGATCATTTTTGCCTGCCGGCAATCCCGCTCGGTCCCGCAGAAGGTGATGCTCTCCACCACCGTCCGCCCGTTGCCGGCCTTGCGTTCGGTGTTGTACACATCGGCCCGGTTGCCCCGAGCCACAACACGGGCCAGGAGGGCCTTCTGCTGGTTCATCGGGTCGGGCCGCAGGATGACCCTTTCTTTGACGATGGGATCGTTCATCCGGTCCTGCCGGTGCAGCCGCCAATCCTCGATGGCGTATTCGTTCATGGTTTTCTGCGCCCGTTCCCAGGCGATTGCGGCCTCGTCCTCACTGGCGGTGGGATTCTCTGCCGATGCCATCAAACGCTTGGCCCGCTTGATCGTCATCTCGTACTGTTCATCCTTCATATTCCCCTTCTTCCTGTGTGTATATTCCAGTAATGCCGGTTTGCCGGCAAAAGAACACAGTCCCTCGGACCTTTCAGTCTCGGACCGTTTCAGGGTCATTCTCCTTGAATCCGGCCTCCAGGGGGGGGGGGCATGAGCATCTTCATCTGGTCAGACCACCTTTCCTATTGCTGTCCCTCTTCTTTCTTCTCCTGGTACGCTTCCGGCAGGTCGGACGCGTGGAGGTGGAGCGCAAGGGATGGCAAACACAGTCCGACTACGCGCTTTCCGTGCCCCACCACCCACCAGGTGTTGATCCCGGTCTCCTCTGTGGGTGCCAATGCAATCGACCCGTACATGCTGCCTGTAACCACCAGACTCAGCCCGACCAACTGGTTCAGGTCGAACGCCACCGGAGTATTGGCTGTCTGTGCGCGGGTGAACATCTTCTCGAAGTCTTTGGTCTTCTCTCCGTCCGGCTTGCGCCACCGCGCCGGCCTCATTAGATCCCAACCCTCGTCTTCGTGGGCCGCCCATGCCCAGTTGGCCATGTTCGTCAGGGTGTCCCGTTCATCACTGCCCTGGTCCGGGCCTGACGGGATAAGGTCTATCCAACTGCCGTCCGGCAAGTCCAGGCCCTCCACATCCCAGCGGACGGCGACGCGGGCGTTTGCAAAGTACGCGAAACGACCCTGCTTGACGATGCGCGTGAGACCGGGGATGTATTTGACTCCCTCGGCCCATTCCACCAACTGGAAGGCCTGATCGCGGGACACCAACAACTGGACCGTTTTCTTCGTGGATTCACTCATGTTCTTTCTCCTTTTCATTGCTTCCGATGATTGTTATCAGCCCATGGTTCCAGATCGATTCATCCATGATGCCCTTCCAGTCCGGGTTGGTCGGGTGCTGACGTTCTGGCCCGCAGGTAGGCGGTTATCATGGACAAGTCCACGCAGAAGGTCCTTAAGTCGTCGCAAACGTCACAAACCCTTATCCCCCAGTTGTCTTCATCAAGGCCGACGACCTGCCACACTATCCCATTGACGACCACTCTCTCTGCGATGTCTACGGGGTCTTCTTCGTCGTCGGGGCAGAGCTCCCATTCACGCTCGTCCCAGGCCAGCTCTATACGCCGGATGCCCCTGAGCGGGCACCAGATACCGTCAGCGGTTTCGAAGAGCAGAGCAGGAAAAGGCATCTCCACCTCGGACCCGTTGTCCACCGGGACCACGAGCGGCTGATTATCCAGCCGCACGTAGCCGCTCTCCTCGTCGAACACGAGCGGCCGATTATCCAGCCGGACGTAGCCGCTCTTTTCGTCGAACACGAGCCGCCCCTCAAGCGTCCCGCCACCGTCAAACTCAACGTACACATGCTTGCCCGTCAGCTCCTCCGCTGGCAGGTCGGAATACCAATCACTCATTGCTGTCCCCCTTCTTTCCTCTCCTGGTACGCTTCCGGCAGGTCGTCTCCGCTGGGGTTGAACCCGTGGTACTGCCTGCACAGTCCGGCTACGCGCCTGTCGTGCCCCATCACCCACCAGGGGCCGCTCCCGTCCTCCCTGGTGGGGGCCAACGCCACCTCCCAGTCCTTGCAGCCTGTAACCATCAGGATCATCCCGGCCAACTCCTGCCGGTCGAACGCCAAGGGAGTCACGGCCGTCTGTGCGCGGGTGAACAGCTTCCCGAAGTCTTGGACCTTCTCTCCGTCCGGCTTGCGCCACCGCTTCGCGTCCTTCAGATCCCAACACTCGTATTTGCCGGCCGTCTGAGACCAGTCGGCCATGTTCGTCAGGGTGTCCCGTTCCCCATCGCAATCGTCCGGGCCGGACGGGAGAAGGTCTATCCAACTGCCATCCGGCACGTCCAGGCCCTCCACCTTCCACCGGACGACAACCCGCCCGTCCGAAAAGTACGCGAAACGACCCTGCTTGTAGATCCGGGGAATGCCATCCTCGGCCCATTCCACCAACTGGCGGACCTGCTCGCGGGACACTATCAACGGAATCGTTTTCTTTGTGGATGCACTCATATTCTTTCTCCTTTTCATTGCTTTTCCGGCCTTGGGTTCTTCGGCCGTATCTTGTTTCATTGCTTCCGATGGTTGTTATCAGCCCATGGTCCCCTCCCCTTCTTTTCCTGTGCCTGGCTTCGATGCCCGGCTCACTGGCCGTCCGCACCGGTGGTGCAGGCTTGCAGTGTGTTGACAGTCTGGGTCTGTTCGGCGGTGCTCATGGTGAGCCGGTACTTGTGTTTGATGTAGGCGCGCTTGGCCATGTAGTCGCAGTGCCAGGCCTTGTTGTCGGGCATCCATACGGGGTCTGTGGCGGCCTGCCAGTCGATGCCGTCCCCCTTGGCCTGGTTGCTCCGGCCGTCGGCGGCCTGGAGAACCTCGGGGTCGTTGTAGTAGTCGGCCCTCTCCCCCGCCCTGTCCGGACTCCACAGGCCGGATGCCCAGGCATCATGGACGGAGACGACGTGATCGATCTGGACCAGGGGGCTGGTGTCCGGCCCCCTGAGAAAACGGATGTCCCGGCCCGTGTACGGGTCATGGAAGTCCCCGGCCGCCACCCTGCACCCCGTCTTGAAACGGACGTTGTCCAGGTCCCGCTGAAGGATCAGGTCCCTGGTCGTGGCGTACTGGCAATCCCCGCCCTGCTTGCGCCACTGCCCGAACTGGCTCTCCCTGTGGTACCCGCCGGTGTGCGGACGGTCCTCCACGGGACCGTCCAACGCGTACCGCGCGGCCGTAGCGTAGTCAACGGGTGCCCTGAAGGACTCGGAGAAGACCCCCGGCTCCGCCCCCGGACGGCCGGCATCCGTCCGCCATACCTGGGGATCCAGGAGCGACGCACAGGCCAGGGCGGCCACCAAACACCCCGTAAGAAACAGGTGCCAGTTTGAATGCCTGCGGGTATGTTTCTTCATCATCCCTACCTCTCTTTGCGATACGGGGAACGCTTGGCCCGTTCCGTGTATCGCGGTTGTCAGTTTCCGTTGGTCATAGTCCCATGCCCGGGCCGGGGGCATGGATTCCCGGGTTCTCCCACGGGTCTTCGAACGCCGGCCCGGGCAGGTGTTCGAGCTGTAGGGCGGCGGGGCCGAGGCCCTGCTCTGACCCCGGTTCGATGGTCCGGAACCTCTCCGGTGATGGCTCCGATATCTCGTCAAACATGTATTTCAGAGGACGGTAGTCCCCTCTTTCCATGGCCTGCTTCGAGGTCCAGGCGATTTGGCCGGCCGTGGTCTTCGTCCAGTCCAGCTGCCATCCGGCCTGGTCCGCCATAAGCGACCAGAACAGTCGCTGCGTGCGGCCGTTGCCCTCTCTGAACGGGTGGAGGACGTTGAAGTTGTCATAGTTGACGGCCAGCCGGTCGATGAACCGGTCGTGATCCATCCCCCGGAGCAGGTTGTCGTTGCGCAGGGTCTCTTCTGCATACACGGCACCGTTGCGGAACATCTCCAGGGGCTGGAAGGGCATTCCCCCGCTCTTGTGGATGTCCACGGTGCGGATCTCCCCCGCCCAGTCGTAGATGTCCTGGAAGACGTACCCGTGGATCCGCTGCAACTCCTCCACGGTGCCCTGCATGGTGGTGTCCGGGTCCGGCTCGTACTGGCCGATGCGCACCGTGCTCAGGTCGCTTTCGACCTCCTCAAGCGTCTTCCGGTCCGTGATCCCCAGCTTGTTGCGGAGCACGTCCGTACCGGGAATGAGATAGGGATCGGCGGCACCGCTCATGGCTGTTCCACCCCGTGCCGCACCTTGATGCGGGCCACCAGCCCGTCCCCGTCTATCTTGCCGTCCACATAGTCCCGGATATCGGATCGGGCACCGGCCGAGACATGGCCGCCTTCCAGTTCGACCGAATGGATGGCCTGCCGCATTTTGAATGCCCTGGCTTCTCTGAGATTTCCCTTGTCCATTACGTTTCCTCCTTACTGACTGGCTGTATTCCCGCTTTTCCCACTCTCAGGATAGGAGATGAATTCGATCCGGCAAACATCCCTTTTCGCCGGGCCCCCTCCCCTTTTCCCCGTCGTCGGCGACGGATCCCTGGACGTGCTCCCGGATGCTCCTGATTCTGCGTCGAGGAACTGCGGTCCGGCCGAGGGCCTGAGGTCCTCCGAACTGGCCAGCCCGAACGTATCGTCGCTGACTCCGTGCCCGCTCCGTGAATGGTCTTGCTTCATGGTCATTTCCTTACCTGTGCGGCGCATCGCTTGGCCCGATGCTGCCATCTGCCTGCCGGCTTCAGTTGTTCCTTTGCTGTCTCTGTTCGAACGACTCCCTCAGGATGGCGGCCATCGAGATGTTTTCTTCGTAGCTGCACCGCTTGAGTTCCTGGAACAGACTCTCCGGGAAATACGTCATCACAGCATGAGTCTTCTCCTTCTTCTTTGTCTTCTCGTCGAGGATCTCACTGACCTTCTTCCCCGCGCCCTTGCCTTTCGCTATCGCCATGCCGGTCTTTCCTCCCGCCTGCCGGTGTCACGGGCGCATCCGCCGCCCGACCTGCAAACTATCTTACTATTATATTAACATATTAACATACTAACATATTATTATATTAGCATACTAATATGATATCGTGCTAGTTGGTTTCGCCGTCCGTATCTTCCCTGAAGAACTCCAGCATCTCGTCAACGACCTCCTCGTAGCCGGTGTCATGGGGGATGACGGCGGTTCCCGCCGCTTTCCTTATGGACTCCCTGGCATTGATGCTGGATTCGAATACAGGCATCTCCTTGCTGCGCAGGGTCTCCATGCACTCCTTCCATGCGGTCGTGTTCCTGCTGACCCTGGTCACCAGGAAGGACATTGGCCCGGAGACGGCCTGGGCTGTGGCCAGGGCGCGGTTCAGGTCCAGGGGGGACGGCTGTGTGGTGATGACGACCAGATCCGCCGCATCTATCGCGGCCTGTATGACGTTCGACTGGAGCGGGGGGGTGTCAACCAGGATCCAGTCAGCACCGGTCTGGGACGGATCGCCCACGTTTTCCACGTTGGAGGTGACGACGGGGTAGGGGAGCGGGTGCCCGTTTTCCGCAGCCATCTTCATCCACTTGGTCGCCCCGGCGGAGGGATCCATGTCCCTCACCTCCACCTTGTAGCCCCTCCTGGCCAGGATGCCTGCCGAAAGCATGGCGCTGGTGGTCTTGCTCACGCCGCCCTTGGTGTTCGCATAAGTGATTATGTTCATCGGATTCTCCCTTGGTTAGAAGTGATACAACACTAACATACTAGTGTACTAACATACTAACATACTAACATACTAACATACTAACATACTAGTATAATAACATCCCTTCGAGCTATCACATGTTTTTATGTTCCCCCTTGCCCTATATTGCCTGCGCGGGCAATCGGGTAGGTCAGGGGTAAGAGGGTTGGACGGGGAACGATATCATACTAATATGCTAGTATACTAATATACTAGCATGATAGCACTCTATCATGCTAATACGTTATAAAGATCCTACCCACTGGCCCCCTTTTGCTCTGAAGGAAGGTGCGGGATGGATTCTCCCCGCTCAAGGTGATATCTGGCGTGGAGAGCAATCCCCGCCGACGGCCATTCAGGCATCCTCCCTGGCGGCCGATTCACCTGAGGCCTGGGCGAATCGGTCTGCGGCCTCCCTGCTGATGCAGGCATCGATGGTTCGCGGGTATTGGCACACAAGCACTGGGCTGTTTGACGTATCTACGGGCGAAATGGGGAACAGACTCTCGGGGCTGCGCCAATCCCTGGGCGTGTACGTCCGCACCAGCGACCGGCTTTCCTGCCCAACTACGTCCACATATGACCGTTCATGCACACCAGGGGTGGGAGAGAAATGAAGTGGGGGGGGGGGGCTGAAAATCTACCTCTTATCCTTGCCCGCTCCGGCAGTCTCTCCCGCACACACGCACACGTCACCTTTGGGATATTCTCCGGCAGTCATGACCGCACACCTGGCCAACCCGGCCCGGCCGTCCATGAGGCAAGCGTTTTCAGGGGCGTTGTCTGCCCCTGAAAACGTGCGGCAGCCAATGATCGACCTGATTCAGGTCGCCGGGGTGCGGGGCAGGTGCCCCGCCGTCACACCCGACCGACACTTCCACGACTTCCAGGTGCTGTAGCTGTCGTCACAGCTTTATATGTATATTCCTATTTGATAACTACTTGATACTATGTGATACTACATGGGGGGTGACGAAACCCCTACGGGCGCAAGGGTTTATAAGGTCCTGTTTACTACTAATCCTGTACCGGGATTCTACTAATCCTGTACCGGGATTCTACTAATCCTGTACCGGGATTCTACTAATCCTGTACCGTTAGACTCTACTAATCCTGTACCGGGAACTCTACTAATCCTGTACCGGCTCATGATGATGCTCGGCCAGGTGCTTATGACTGATGCACTACGAACTGGTGGCGACAGAAACGGGCCTATCCGGCCTCTGATGGTCGAGAGTCGCAAATCTTCCTGGTTGTTGAATCTGTTGTGGTCGGGTGGCGTAGGAGGGGGAGGGCAGAGGGAGCGTCTTCCGTCAGAATGGACTTTGTGGAAGACCTTTCTGGTCCGTTTCCGGCGGCGGCATAGGTGCTGTGTCGTGGGCGGTCGGCGGGGCGAAGGTTCCGGTGTCCGCGCGGTCATGCCTAGGCGGGGCTGGTTCGCTCTGCTGCTCCCGAGCCGTGGTGTCAGACGCATGGTCCGTGCGCTTCTTCTTCGGCACGATACTGAGGGGGGACCTGTACAGGCGGAGGCCGCCCTTTTCGAAACTGTATCTGAGCTGCCCCTCTTTGCCGGCATCGATCAGGGTTGCATCCCACAGGGCGGCCACATGTTGCAGTCCCTTCTTGAATTTGGTGACGAAGTTCCTGGTTTCGGTGTAGTTGGATCCCATCTGTTTCTGCAACGTCGTCCAGGGGATGACCGGGGTTTGGCGGTAGCGCGAATGATTGAGTGCGTATATGCGCTGGGACAGCCAGGCGTAGATGTCGAACTCAACGCCTTTCCCGGTCATGGTGAGCATTTCCACTATTTCAGACGACAGCGGCGTGCTCTTGGCCATCCTGTCCCAGGTATTCTGTGTGAGCTTGATGTATGACCCTTCGGAATCGCCCTTCGGGGTATATCTGGACCATCCTATGCGTGATTCCTCGACCAGGGTCACGTTCTCGCCGGTCTCCCAGACCATATTCGGTGTGGTTTCCGTCTTGGTTATGGTCATGTGGAAGTAGGAGAGGGCGCTGATCTGGTGGCTGAAGTCGTCGTAGTCTGCCGGCCGTGGTTTTCTGCGCATCCCTAGGTCGTTCATCAGTTCCCTCAGCGTGGAGGGGAGCTTGATGACGCGATCGGTGTTGTGGTCCTTCTGGCGCACCACCTGGGTGCTTATCCACACCATGAGCAGCCTGGCCTTCTTCCCGTAGGGCCAGATGTGGGTGACCCCGCCATCGGGTTTCCGGATGACGTGGGGGTGGATAAGGTAGGTCATATCGCCGTTGATCCTGATCCATTCGGTGGCATCAGGCCCGGGATTGCGGATGGGAAGGCCTATGCGGCAGAAGTCCTGCATCAGGTATGAGCGGTTCTGCCTGCCGAGTTGCTGCCATTGCAACCCGTCCGGAGATTCCGGTTTGTGGTAATCCGTCATATGGGGTATACTCTTCTCTTGTACAAACTAGTTGTTATTAACCTCCGTTCTGTTACCGCAGGCGGAGGTTTCTTCTTGTGTAGGCCCATTATACCCATGAATTGGTAGCACATGTCAAAAAAGCGTTGTCAGAGGCCCTGGAAAGCGGTTCTGCGGCCGGTTCTCTCCTGGTTGGACGATTTTCCCGTCTTGGATTTGATAAGGCCGGAAATTCCCCTTTTCCAGTCTTTGAATGATGGGTTGTTGTCGGGTCTATTGGTCTTTTCTATGGAAGTCCGTCAGCGCATCCTCTATGCGTCGAACGAGCAGATCCGTTCGTTGCAGTGCCGGTTTGTCCAGATTCGCCAGGCTCAGGATCCGTGAGTACTCATAGGCCGGGTTCTTGCCGAACACCGTGCATATCGAGGTGAACTCACCCACGGTCAGCGGGTCGCTGCTGTATTGGAATACCCTGTATAACCTTGACTGCGAGCAGTCCAGTACTTTGGCCAGGGTGCCGGTGTTGATTTCCGGCTTGTTTTCACGGAGAAAGCACTTGACAAGGTCGATTGCCTCCTTGTCGATGGTGGTCCATTTGCTAGCCTTCATCATGACGATCCAGTTTACATGAGCGGCTTTTCAAAGCCCGGTAAATCGTCTTCCGTCCACGGGAAGTTTACCGGGGTTGGGATATACCCAGGGACGCAGTATCCATTATTGCATAGAAACACGTTTTTTCCGCATTGACGGAATATGGTGGTATTGTGCTTACTGTGGTTGAGCTCCTTCGCACCGCGGAGTGGGGGAGACCCGGTAGGTGCACGGTTTATGAGCAGTGATGCAGTCGGTGCAGTAAGGGAAGGGGAGACGGGATGATGCATGAGTCGATGAACATTTCCCCGTCCAGGCCGCTACGGCGGCAGATGGCACCATGCTGCACGGACCGGATACCCGCAGGAAATAAGAAAACCCCCCGGGCAACCGGGGGGGTACACGTTCGGGACGGTGGAATCCGGTGACTTATCAGCCAAGATTAATCACCGGCACAACCGAATCCCATTGAGGTAAGGATGAACATGTACAAGAATCTACTGTATCACGGAGCCTCGCGCTTTCCTCTGATGTCGTAGGGAACGTACACGTTCGCAGGAAGAGGGGAAATGAGCAAGGAAGAGGGCGGCCAGAACACGAAGGCCGGTACGGGTACATCCTCAGGTGCGGATGATAAAAACCGTGCACGGCTTGACAAGCTCAATCGTGAGCTCAAGGCGGAACGCGAGAGGCAACGCAGGAAAGAGAAAACCTGGAGAAGGATTGACGAGATCAGTGCCAATTTCCTCGGAATCTCTCGGGCATGTTGCCTGATTGTGTTGGGGGGCTTTGTTGTTTGGGCCGTCATTGACTGGGTGCATCCTACCCTGGCTGTCGAGCGGCCCGCCGTGGCTGTGGCACACCTGGAAAGACCGGCCGGCGTTGCCGCCGCCGTCAGTTCCGATCAGATTTAAGGAAGAGGGGAAATGAGCAAGGACAAGGAAGAGCGGATCACGAAGACCGTGACCGATACGGGGGAACCCAGTCAGGGACGTACACCGGACAAGGACGATGTGGCCACCGGCAAAGAATCCAACCGTCCCAAGTGGTTGGTCCCGGCTGCTTCTGCCGCCGTTGTGGTTGTGCTTATAGCGGCCGGTGTGGTCTGCCTGCGGGTGGTTTCCAATCGTGAACACACCCAGGCCGTCGAGCGGTGCTCCGTGGCCGTGGCGCGTCTGGAGAAGCCGGCCGGCGGTGCCGCCGCGAGGACGGCACGCTACCGGGAGGCCGCCGCCGTCAGTTCCGATCAGGTCAAGGATGCCGAGACGGTGGTCGCCATGGCCAGGGCCGTCAAGAACGCAGGCGGCATCAAGCCGCAGCCGGTCAGGTGCGATGCGTCCATGACGACCGGGGAGCTGAAGGCCGCCGCCGACAAGGCGGAGGACCTGAACGGCAGGAACGACAAGCTGGACAAGGCCGCGAAGGCTGTTCTGGCCTCCCGGGACGCGAAGGACCTGGACGACGCACGCGCCGCCCTGGGCGCGAAGAAGGAAGAGGCCTCCAGGCTGCTGGGCGACAGCGACGGGAAGGTGGCGGACAACACCACCCGCGAAGCCCTCCAGAACGCCATCGGCCAGGCCGGGCAGACCAAGGGCGACAAGGCCCAGGCCTGGCGTGATGCTGTCGGTCCTCTCCAGACGGCCATCGACCAGGTGAACGCCTCCATGCAGGCCAAGGCCCAGGCGGACCAGCAGGCCGCAGAACAAGCCGCCCAGGCGGCGGCACAGGCGGCGGCTCAGCCCGTCCAGCAGGCGGCACCCTCCTACGGCGGCGGATACACACCCTCCTACCGGCCCTCCTACGGGCAGGGCGGCGGTGGCGGCGGCTGGTCAGCCCCCGCGCCGGCCGCACCTGCACCCGCAGCACCGCAAGGCGGCGGCTCCGGAAAAGGAAACTGGCGTGACCGTCTCAATCGGCCTGATAACACAATGCACGGCTGTAGGCCGGATGGCGGCTGCGGCATTGGGTGATTGATTAAAGATGTGCCAGCGGGACTGGCGTTCTTGCAAGGTTCCCCTATCCCGCTGGCTTTTACTGTGGACGACCATAAGGCCGTCCCCTTCATGATATCGGAAGGGAAATAAAAATATGCAAAAGTCAGGGAAGATCAGGGCCTGGGCCGGTCGGCTCCGGCAACTGGACTCCGGGGCGATACTGCGCAAGGGCCTTGCCGCCGTCGTGGCGGGGGCCTCGATGATGGCGGGTGTCCCCGCAGCATTCGCCGGTGGCGGTGCGGGCAATTCGGACGGCTCCGGCGGCGGGGTGATGGCCACGCAGGTGACGTGGGCCTACCAGGATGCGAACGATGGCGCGTTCGGCCCCGCTACGGATCTGAACAGTGTCTACAATGCGTTCGGCCGGATGGGGGTCACCATGCTCCCGGGCGGTGTGGCCCACGCGCAGAAGGCCCTTAATGAGGCCGCTGCCAACTGCTGGCACCGTTTCAATGATGCCCACCCGGACCAGATCGGGCAGGCACAGTGCCGTGTGGTCAGCGTCGGTGTCATGACCGGCCCCAGCAAGCAGTTCAGCGGTGAGGCCCACCACCTCAAGGACGATTGGATGGATGCCTGGGCCGACACCGTGGTAGGCAATGTCTATAGCAATAACGGCGCAGATTATCAGTCCAATTCGATCTTTGCTGATCAGCCTGGTGTTTCTGTTGATTCGCTGGTGGATCAGTACACGAGTGATTCGACCAGCATCGTCGTGGTCGCTTTGAACAAGTATGAGCCGCAGCCTGCGGATGTTCCGCCCGCTGCGCCGTCGAAGTCGGTTCAGCCGGGTACGAGTGCGGATTCCATGTCCAACCATACGAAGGTGTTCACGGGTACCGGCCGGGGTGTCAAGGCCCTGGTCATCCGGGATCTGCTCTTCCCGGAGGGTAAGCAGTATACGATCGAGCGTCAGCGCGTCACGGATTTGACCGACGGCCGGGATGTGTCGGGGCAGTTCGCTTTCGGCACCCCGAACGGTTCCACGCCCGCCGGCGATCTGGCGACGGCGACGTGGACGGGCGGCCAGATGCCGGACGATCATGAGCTGGTGTATGAGCTTGATGTTGTGGTGCACGGTCCGGAGACGGGCCGTGTGCGTGATACGGGTTCGGTGTATTGGAAGGGTTCGTCCGTCGAGGTGGACCAGGAGACCCCTTCGGGGGAGTTTCCGACGTGGAAGCCCAACCCGGACAAGTCGTGGGTGCTGTGGAACGGCGCGGCCGGCAAGTGGGACGCGGTGGTGGACCCTTCGCGTTCGGATGCGACCGGCGGTGACGGGCATGTGTTCATGGACGGCGACCGTGTGGCCGGTGTGGTGAACGCGACCGTGGACCCGGATCTGGTCGAGGTTCCCGGGGTGTTCGTGCTGACGGATGATTGGTCGGCTGCGGATTACCTGGTCGATCAGGACGGGCGTGACGCTATCCGCGTGTATGAGGCTGATGCCGCTGCGGGTGCGGACGGCCATTACCGTCAGAGCAGTGTGGACGACATCACGGCCGTGGGTCGGGATGTGACCGACATGTTCGACATCGAGGTGTCCGCAGGGCGGGCCACGGCCACGGCCAAGCCGGCGTACCGCGACCGTCTCAAGGGCATGGGCGGCGGCCTCCAGGTGACGATGCTGGTGCCGTTCACGGTGAACTTCGCCAACGGCAAGGGCGCGGAGCAGGTCCGCAAGGACCACGGGCGCAGGCCGGGCGACGAACTGACCTTCTGCGCCGGCACCCCGGGCGGCCCCGCATTCGTGAACAAGGGTTCCGAGCGGGTCAACGGGCAGACCGTGGACACCAACGAGCCGGGCATCTGCGGCTACGTGCCCCCGGTGCGCAAGGATGTGGTGGCCGAGGCCAGCCAGGGCGGCGACCAGGCCAGCGTTGACGGCAAGGTGGTACATCCGGGCCAGCGGGTCGAGTACCAGTTGACCACCCAGCCGAAACTGCCCGACCTGCTGGCCTACCAGGGCGAGCGGGTCGTGCTTACCGACGTGTACGACCGGTGGCTTGAGGTGGACAAGCAGACGCTGGAGATCATGGACCTGGGCGACGGGCGCGTGGTCGCCAAGAACAGGTACCGGACCGTGTGGGACGACGACGCGCACATGGTGCAGGTCGTCTTCACCGACCAGGCGCTCATAGGCCAGTGGAGGGCGGGTGGCAACCCCCGTATCCAGGTGCGTTTTGAGGGCACGGTGTCCAAGGACGCCCCCACGGACACCAAGGTGGGCAACCGGTGGATGCTGACCATCAACAACAGCCTGACCCCGAGCAACGAGGTGTTCAACACGCCCCCGAAGATGGACCCGTCCAAGCAGGTCGTCAGTTCCAAGGACCAGACCATCAGCATCGACGGGAAGACCCTCATGCTGGGCGACACCGGCGTGTACCGGGTCACCATCGACGCGCTCCAGGCCGACACCGCGTACAGGGTGTGGAGGCTGGGGGTCGTGGACGACTTCGAGGAGGAGTACCTGGGCATCGACCCTGCGGGGATCGAGGTCCAGGGGTCCGACGGGCGCGACCACACCAAGGCGTTCAACATCCAGGTCAGGGACGGCGTGGTATACGCGTTCGCCAGGACCGTGGACACCGAGATACCCGCCACCGGCATGACCGCCAAGGGCGACCCCCAGCCGTCCGACCTCAAGGCCTACGCCGAGTCCGACAGGTACGACCCGCTCAGGGACCCGGCCATCGACCAGGCGCTTCTCGGCCGCACCTACGACCTGGTGATCCCCTTCAAGGTCATCAAGGTCGAGAAGGGCCACGTGGTGAAGAACCAGGCGGTCCAGGTCACGAACTCCGTGCGCAAGGCCACCAACCAGGTGCACACCCCCCTCGCCCCGCTGAATCCGGCCAAGGACGTGGTGGTGAAGGTCAACGGCGAGAGTTCCAACGGCAAGAGCATCTACAAGGATGATCTGTTCCTGTACCGGCTTGAGAGCAGCATCCTTCCTGCCGACAGGGCCTACCCCCAGACCGACCAGTGGCGCATCGAGGACCAGCTTGACCCGTCCGTGGACCGGTTCACCGGCCAGTGGGCCGTGTATGCCGGCCGTGACCTGTACCGCAACGGCCACCCCCTGGCACGCCAGGGCGAGAAGATAGCCGGCTCCGGGATGGACACCTCACTGATGGGCGGGGACCTGTTCACCATGGACCAGGACCGGACCGGCAAGGTGACCATCAGCGCCACCCCGGCCTACCTGGCCCTGGTGTCCGCGTCCGGTGACCGCGAGGTGGGCTGGGTGGCCTACATCCAGTGCCAGCGTGTGGCCTTCACCGACCGGCATGAGAACAGGTTCACCGAGTATTACCAGGACAAGGAGATCCCCTCCAACGTGGTCTGGACCCGCACGCCGGACATGACCCCTCGCCTGCGGGTGGTCAAGTTCGATACCGCGTCCGGCATCGAGGAGGGCGACCGCAACGACCCCTCCCAGGCCCTGACGGTCGATGGGGATACGGATATCACCGTCCGTGTCTTCAACGACTCGGGCATCGACCCGGAGACCGGCACCGGCCCCGTCTTCCTGGGCCGCGACCTGCGGCTTGACGACCGCACCGTGGCCGGTGACGGCCAGGTGGTGGACTGGCGCTACCCCGACGGGTGGGCGGAGCACCGGCTCAAGCCCGGCGGGTACGTGGACATCCACGGCACCCTGCGCGGTGTCACGGACCACCACACGGATCGCGTCAAGGCCACCGGCACCCCGCTGACCCCATGCCCGGTCCCGGCCGACAACGACCCGTTCGGCCAGAACGGTCCGGACACGGCCCAGGCACCCAAGGATGCCGTCGTCATCGACGGTGTGGCCATGTGCGGGGACACCACCGTGGAATCCAACACGGACGACTGGAACGGCAGGGTCGAGGCCCTGGCCGACACCGGTTCCAACGTGGCATGGATTCTGCTGATGGCCCTCATGCTGACGGTCGTCGCCGGTGCCGCCCTGGGCGGCGGCCGGTGGCTGCAAGCCCGCCGTCTCCGCACCGCCTCCGTTGCCGGCGGCCAGGGCACGGCCCAGCCGGACGACCGGCACACCCCCGGCTCCAGGTGAGCCACACGGTCCGCGCCCCAGGCGGGGTGCGGACCCCCTAACACTTCCCGCCCGGGGGAACCTTACCCCTTCTTTCTTCCCCGGGCGGGATCCCAACGGTGCCGGCCTGGTGGCCTTCGTCCTTTCAGGCCGGTGCCCTTCCCCATGCTTCCCCGCCGTCCTGGCCGTCCACAACATCTCGGGTGCGGCGGGGAACCGGACGGGTGACGGATGCGTAGTCCCCTCTTCCTCCGTCACCCGCCCTTTACCTTTGGCTGTGAAGTGGCTGCGGGGTCGTTCCCGCAAGCCGTTCCCGGCCTGTTTCAGTCTTGTTTGGAAGGTGGCGCCTTGTCTGGATTGCCGTACCCGGAGACGATGGCCCGTTCAGAGATGATCGGGCAAAGCCCCGTTCCCGTTTCCCTCTGCGGGGGGTACGGCCCATCCGCCGCGTGGTGCGGACGGTGCCGGCGCGGGCGCGGGCCGCATACCTCCGCCCTGCCCGTAGGAGGGCCGGGAGGGTGTGTATCCGCCGCCGTAGGAGGGTGCCGCCTGCTGGACGGGCTGAGCCGCCGCCTGTGCCGCCGCCTGGGCGGCTTGTTCTGCGGCCTGCTGGTCCGCCTGGGCCTTGGCCTGCATGGAGGCGTTCACCTGGTCGATGGCCGTCTGGAGAGGACCGACAGCATCACGCCAGGCCTGGGCCTTGTCGCCCTTGGTCTGCCCGGCCTGGCCGATGGCGTTCTGGAGGGCTTCGCGGGTGGTGTTGTCCGCCACCTTCCCGTCGCTGTCGCCCAGCAGCCTGGAGGCCTCTTCCTTCTTCGCGCCCAGGGCGGCGCGTGCGTCGTCCAGGTCCTTCGCGTCCCGGGAGGCCAGAACCGCCTTCGCGGCCCTGTCGGAGTCCCTGTTGAGTTTCCTGCGCTTGTCTATGGATCTGCGCATGTTCCGGGCGGCCCTGTCGAGGGAGGCCGTGGTGTCTCCGGGGTTGCAGCTTTCCAGGGGTGGTTTGCCGTCGATGCTTCCAATGAGCCGGTGCAGCTTCTGGACCGTGGCTGGATCCTGCACCTGGTCCGTGGTGACGGCCAGGGCTTGCCTGTACATGGTTCCCGGGTTCCGGCCGAACGCCTTGCTGGTGTCGGCCCTGGCCTGGTCGCAGCTTTGGTACGCCTGCCTCTGGGCGTGTTCCTGTTCCAGGGTGTCGGCCAGGTTCAGGCCGAACGTGAATCCCGCGTACACGAGTCCCGCTCCGGCAACGGCTACCAGGATGTCCGCGCCGATTTTCAGGACGGTGCGGACGGTGCCGGTCTTCCTGGAGGCTGGTTTCTCCTCCGGTTCGGCTTCCTGCGCCAGGGCGAATGCCTGGCCGTCATCGGCTGCGCCTTCGTCGTCCGGTTCGATGAAATCGATTCCGGCCGAGACGGGTTCCATCCGTTCCTGCGGCATGGGCTTGCCCAGGATGGAGGCCTGTATCCGCGCCATCGCCTCGGCCCTGTCGGCGGATCTGGGGTACTGTCCCCAGCTTTCATCCCAGTCGGCCGCGTTCATCGTTCCTGGGATCCTTCACCTGCGCCGGTACGCTTCGATTGCCCGCTCAACCCAGGCCTGGGCCTCGTCCCTTGTGAGTCCGCCGGGAAGGGAGGACAGGGGGACGCGGATGTAGCTTCTCTCGCTTTTGCCGTTCCCGAGAACCCGTTCGATGCCTTTACGGTCAAGTTTGACCCCCTCCAGTCGCGCCTGTATCAGCAGGCGTGCGTTCCGCGCACCTATCTTCCTGCCTGGGTTGCGTCCAAGCCAGGCCGCCACCCTTCGCTGAGTGCCCGGGGAGAGTCCGACCAGCGTATTCGCGGCCGGGATATCTATCCGGCCATCGACAAAAGCATCCTTCAGCGAATCATCAAGGCTCGCCATGCGGGAGAGTCTCGGATCATTGAGCGCTTTGCTGTCGGTTTCCATTGGTTCGGATTTTATACCAACACCCGGGAACATCAGGTTTTTATCAAGTAATCACCAGTATACCAAGAGAAACATCTATTTAAACAGTTTAGAGGGTATAAAATGGCAAAAAGAATTGAATCAGAAGACCAAAAAATGGCCGTCCGGGCAAACCGCGTGGGTTCATTGCGCAAGGCGCTGAACCTGACCCAGCAGGAGATCGGGGATGTGATGGGCCTCTCCTCTTCGGCGGTGAGCCAACGACTGAGGGGACAGATCCCGTTCAAGGCGCAGGAGCTGGAGAAGTTGGCCAGTTTCGCCAATACGGATGTCGGCTGGTTCGAGCGGTGACGGATCCCGGAGAGGTTGGGAATGAGAGAGAATAAGGGCGTTTCCCGGCTCCTGACGATAGGAGCGGTGGCGGTGGTCGTGTTGTTTGTCGTCCTGCCGCTGTTACTGGTGCCGGCCATGTCCGCGTTCGGCTGCGACCAGGAGGACGGGGCCGACGATTCCGGTGACGGGCCGGCGGTTGTGAATTCCTCATACACGCCACCGGAGCATTCGGACGATCCCGTTGCCGAGAAGATGGCGACCTTCATGGAAGGGGTCGCCGTTGACGACTCCCATGGGTATTCACAGCTACGCAGGCGAGGTGATCCCGATTATGACTGCTCTTCGCTGGTGCATTACGCCGCCAAGTCCGCCGGCCTCGATGTCCCGGCCTATCCGTTCACGACCCACACCATGGGTGCGGTGCTCATGGCAAACGGGTTCCAGCACTTCAGATGGAGCGGGGACTACCGCAACGCCCCCAAGGAATTGAAACGCGGGGATGTGGTGGTGAACTGGTCCGCACATACCGAGCTGTACGCCGGAGGGGGATTGTTCGTGGGTGCCCGCCATGCCTTCCCCGGTGGGATAGATGACGGCAATCCCGGAGACCAGGGCCGAGGCGAGAACCAGGAGATAATCATCAGCCGGTACCTCGATACCGGACTGATCGACGCGTACCGCCATGACCCCAATGCCCAGGTATCACAGTCCGGCGGCACAGGCGAGGAGTCGGACGCATCGTCAACAAGATGCTGGGTCAAATCGGGACCGGACGGATCTCCGGACGTGGACCCGGGGGATGGGACGGAGGCCTCCGCAGACCAGGCGAAAGCGATAGCGAGGAAACTGGTGCCGGCCTATTTCCCGGACGGCGACCCGGATAGGGAATTCGGCTGCCTGGTGACCATCTGGACGAAGGAATCAGGGTGGAACCTCCATGCTGAAAACCCGTCGTCGGGAGCATACGGGATACCGCAGTCACTTCCCGCCAGCAAGATGGCCTCGGCCGGCCCCGACTGGAAGACGAACGCATCGACGCAGATCAAATGGGGTCTGCAATACATCAAAGGTCGCTATCAGACCCCCTGCGGGGCCTGGGGGCGCTGGCAACAGCAAGGCTGGTACTGACATGGGATTAGCTTCCAAGAACCTGAAACCCAAACTGGACTTTTCGTGGGTGCCGAAAGAGCTGCGGAGCTTCGCGGCCGGAACGCTGGGGACCATGCTGATCGTCCTTGTGGCGGTATTCGTGGTCCTGTGCCTGGCCGTCGCCTGGCATAAGTTGACCGCAACGGACGGCGGGAAGACCTGGCTCATGCTCGCCGGGACCGTCGCGGCAGCCGCCCTGGTGGTGTCGTTGCCGAAAGGGATGGACTGGGCGAACAAGAACATCAACCCGGTTCCCGGCGGCATCACGTCAGCAGTGTCCATGACGGTCCCCGGACACGGAGGGGACCTGAAGACGTGACCCATTCCATCACCCGCATACGTGGCCAACCCGACCGTCCGTAGACCAAACAACGTCCGGAAGAAAACAACAAAGAAAATGGAGAAAACAATGAGTGATTTGCTCATGAGTGCACAAATACAGCTGCATACCGTGCTGGCCGACGGGGAGCTGAAGAACATGAAACCCGACTATGAGTTCATGCCGTTCAATCAGATGATCATCAATGTCGTCCAAGGTATGCAGGGAACGGCCCTGTACGTCCTGGCGGGCTTATTCGTCTTGGCCGCCCTCTGCGCCGGCCTCGGCCACTTCCTCATCAAATCCGCCATGATGCGGAACATCGGGCTTGGGTTGCTTGTGACGATTGTCATCCTCGCCGCCCTGGTAGCCAACGCGGGCGCATTCATCGATTGGGGCAGCGGGCAGATCCTGTTCCACTGAGACACAAGCGGGAGAAGACTTCAATAATGTTCGACATCTTCATCAAAGCGTTCCTCAACTGGCTGGTCCAGGGGGCGGTGGAAGGGTGGAAGACCACCTGCAAGTTCGCCCTCCAAGCAGGCAACATCACCGATAACCAGTGGGACGCGGCCACCCAGATGGTAGGTCATCTGGGTGGCGTGATGCTGATGGTCTGCATCATCACCGCAGCCGTGAACATCGTGCGCATGGTCACCAGAAAGCGCTTCGACCTCGCCGTGCTGGTCTTCTCCCAGGCGATCCTTTCCTGGCCACTGACCATGATCAGCCAGTGGTTGCTGGCCAGGATCGAAACCATAGCGGCCAGCGTGACCGGCTCAATACTCAACATGGACTTCTCAGGGGCCGGCGCGGAGTATTCCATGGTGGAGCTGAGCAAGGGCGCTGTCACATCCGCCACAACGGCGTTCGGCCCGGTGCTCATGGTCCTGTTCCTGCTGCTGATCCTCCTGTCGATGGTGTCGATCGTGATCTGCATGGCCGCACGCGATTTCCTCCTGCTCATGTCTGTCTCATTCATCAGTGTGCAGTTCATGAACATTGTCGAGGGTCAGCTGAACTCCATCAAACGCTATTTCTACTTTGTCCTTGGACTGATTCTTTATCAGCCGGTGTGCGCCTCCATGATCTGGCTGACGGGCGAGCTTATGAAACGGTCGGGAGGGGACAACGCCCTCACCTTCATCATGGCCCTGGTCGGGATGGGCCTCTCCTCGGTCGCGCCCTGGGTGCTGATCAGGAAGATTCTTCCTGTCTTCGGGCCTGCGAGGACAGGCCTGGATGCAGCCGCCCGGAACGCCGAGGGGGCTGTGAAGACAACCAAGGCGGTCGCCGAGAAAGCCGCCAGCGTGGCGGCTTCCGCCGTGGGCGGCGGCAAGGCCCCGGTACCATCCGCCGTGGGCAAGGGTGCCGGCCTGCTCGGCTCCTTCGGTGGCAAGAAAAACGGCCCCGGCGGCGGAGCGCCGGGGGTCGTCAGTGTGGACAAGAAACCAGACAGGCAAGGATCCGGCCAGGGGAACGAAACACCCCCCCAGCCGCAACCCCAACAGGAAGACCCAGGAAAACCGAAAGCCTCCAGTGCGGTTCCGGACATGCGCCGCCAGGGCAAAGAGGGATTGGAACGCCTTGCAGCCGCCGCGCGGACCGCAGCGAATGAGAAGAAGAAAGCCACCACGCCGGACGACAGGCAGCCGGTCGAACCGGAGGAAGACCCGCCGGCACCCGTCTCGGCCCTGCCGACAACCGACCCGATAAAGGGTTCAAAGTTCGGACCGTCAGCCAAGGATCATGGGACGGACGGTGGACTGTCCGTGGATCCGCCGCCGGCTCCGGACGACAGGCAGCCGGTCGAACCGCCCTCCGGGAAGAATCATCCGCCGCACGAACAGCCCGCCGTGGACGGCGGCGTGGCCCCCGTACTGCCGGATATCGGCTCGGCGGCCGCCCGGAACGGTGCCGAGGGTGTCGGCGGCGTGGCCCCGGCGAAGGGGTCGTCGGATATCCGAGTGGACAAACCGGAACAGTAAGAAGAGTCATCAAAGGAAGAGGGACAACAGATGGCAGAGTGGAGCGATAAGGAACAACAGCCGTACAGCGCGACGTTCGCGCCCCTGATGCGGCAGAAGTTCATCGGCCCCTGGGCGATGCACCAGGCGGTGATAGGGATGGCCTGCCTTTCCTGGTTCATGTTCGGGCTGAGCGTCGCGGGCGTGCCGTTGGTGTCATGGAACACGCTTGTGCTGGCCTCCCTCATGGTGTTCGACCTGTGGTTGTACCACGGGCTGAGCCTGTGGCAGGTGGTCGGGCTGCGGCTTGGTCTTCTCCTGCGCAAGGCGACCGGGGGCAGCCGTTCAACGGTAAGTCCGATCACGGCGGGCGACCAGGTGGCCGAGCTGGACATCCCGGGTCCCCAGAAGAAGGACATCCAGGAGTACATCGTCATGAACTCCGGGAGTTTCGACGGGGCGTGCTGGCTGTGGTCCGCCTCCCGGGCCGAGGCCACCGCGTCCGTCCGCTTCCGGTCCAACGGATCCCAGTTGGCCAAGTTCGACGATAAGAACATGATGGGGGACGAATTCAGCAAGATGCTGCACAATCTTGCCGACTTCCCGGAGGTGGTGCGGGTCACGCTGCAACTCCGTTCCCTGCTGAAACCCACTCCCTGCGAGGAATACCCGGAGAGCGACAACCCGGTTGCGCGGGATCTGGCATACGTGGAGAACGACATTCTGCCCTATGCGCTGGGCCACGACTACATCCTGTCGATCACTCTCAATCCGACGAAGGCGGAGGGCCTGGGCCGGCATCCCAAGGCGGAACAGGTATCCAAACTCATGGTGGAGAGGGTCAGGGATGTGTTCGACCTGCTCTCGACCGCCGGCATCTCGCCGGGTTCGGCCAGGTGGCTGACCACCGCACAGTTGCGCGGCGAGATGAAGACGATCACCGATCCGGAGGCGGCCGGCCTCCTCGACGGCGTAGGCAACCTGGCGGATGACGTGCCGATTCAGACTTCGTGGAGCGAGCATCACGACTATATGGCGGTCGGCCCCAGCTTCGCCCGCACGTACTGGGTCGATCGGTGGCCGGACCAGAGGGTGTGGAGCGACTGGCTGGCGAGGGTCAATGCAACCAGCGATATGCAGATGGTCTTCACCGAGGTGTTCAAGCCGCGTTCGGAGAAGGAGGCGAGGAACAGCCTGGACACGAAGAGCGCCGGCGCGGGCGGCCTCAACATGCTCAACCGGCTCCTGGCCCGGCCCGACGACAAGAGGGCGGAGCTTGAAGCACAGAATCTCGAACGCCGCCGCCTGGAGAACTCGATGGAGGGTGGGGACATCCTGTTTCAGGGGTTCTTCACAGTCATTTCGCAGGACCTTCCCGGCCTGGACCTGTCCTGTAGGGAATTGCAGTCGAGAATCAAGAGGGTGGCCGACCTGCACCTGGACCACCAGGTGGACCAGCAGTTGGCCAGATGGATCGGGGCGCTTCCCCTGGGACTGGAGGGAAGGGAATGAGGCTGTCATCGGAGAGCGGCGACAAGCCGCTACGGGAAGGCTCCTACGACATGGCCCCGGTCCTGCCGGTCCTGACACTCAACGAGCTTGCCTCCCTTGACAGCGACGGCATTCTGGCCAACACCGGACTGACGCGCCGCATCAAGGGACCAAGGAGGGCACTTGCCCAGGCCCTGGCCCGCAGAAAGGGCGCGATCCCTTCATCCCGCCCCGCAGACGCGGGGAAGACGGAGGACACGCAGACCGAGAAGGGGGCGTTGCCGGAGCGGTCCGGGACTTTCCGGGGCCTGTCCTCCTACGCGCCGCCCATCCCCTGGCACATGGCCACCATATCGGAGTCGAGGCTTCTCACGCCCTTTGGCGTATCCGGCTGGCCGGCCCTGGACGGTCCCATCATCGGCCGGAGCGTCATGAACGGGAATGTATGGCGGTACGATGCCTGGTCCCCGTACCGGTATGACAAGACCAGCGTCAACGGCCTGATCCTAGGCATGATGGGTTCGGGAAAAAGCACGGTCTTGAAGGTCATGTGCTCCAGGGAGACGTTGCCGCCCTGGAACAGGCATGTCCTTGTGGAGGGGGACCCAAAGGGGGAATGGGCACCCGTGGCCAGGGCCGTCGGCGGAGACGTGATCGAGGTCGGCGGCGGCCAGTACCTGAACCCCCTCGATCCGGGGTCCCGGCCGATGAACTTCAGCGAAGAGAAATGGCGTGCGGAGATCCTGGGCAACCAGGTGGACACCATGAAGTCGATAGCCCACGTATTGCGTCCCGCGCAGGAGTTCTCAACCAAGGAGAAAACCCTGACACATGCCGTCCTCCGGGAGCTGGCAGAAACCAGCCGTGTCGCCACGATAGCGGCCTTCTATGACCTGCTCCGCAGCGATTGGATTGAGCATGTCGAAATTGCGGGCATGGGACGTTCCGATGTCCTGGAAACGGCCAACGACCTGGTGCTGCTCTTCGGGGACATGGTGGATGGATCGCAGTCCGGTGCCTTCGAACATGAGTCAACGGTGAACGTGGATCCCGCCTCCCCGATGCTGGTGTTCAACACGGGGAGCGTCATGTCGAAGAACGAGACGAAAAAGGCCCTGTACACGGCTTGCATGAGTTCCGCCGTCGAAAACCTGTGCAACCGGCATGATGGCCTGTTCCGCCTGATCATCGCTGAGGAGGGGTACGAACTGCTGAAGAACCCCCAGGTGGTGGAGGCCTGGGATAAGCGCATGAGGCTGACGGGCGACCAGGGCACGGCCAGTTGGATGCTGCTCCATGAGATGAACGATATAACAAAATTCGCACCGGAGGGAACCGCCCAGTATGAGCAGATCAACTCGGTGCTGACGAAGGCCGGCGTGCAGGTGATCTACAAGCAGACCCCGGCCAGTCTCAACCAGATGCGCAGCATGTTGGGAGACGATCTGTCCCTGACCGAGATCGAAACGATCCGTGAGCTTGCCCCGCACTGCGGCCTGTGGCGGGTGGGTGGCCAGCTCAAGGATGTGGTCGTGGCCGATTTCGGGCCGGACATGCTGCCTCTGGTGGATACGGAACGCAACCGCAGGGGTTGATCAAGGAAGGGAAGGGCACGATGACCGAAGACGACGTTTGGGACAGGAAGGACTCCCCCGGGGGGAAGAAGGACCTGGTGGCCCTGTGGGGGCGGTTCCTGGAGACCAGGCAGGGTGCCTGGGTCAAGGAGCATACCAAGCTGGTCCACAACCTGGGCGGCAACGACGACACCTCCGTACGGAGCCTGACCGTCGCGGTCCTGTTGGTTTCGTCCCCCTTGCTGCTGGTCACATTGTTCAACTTCTCGGGGTTCCTCTTCATCCTGTATCTGCTGTCCCTGGTCGCCCTCGGCACCTGGGCCGGCCGGTTCTGGCGTTCCTACCAGGGCAGCGTCCAACAGGATCAGGACAGGTTCGACACGAACCCGGACCTGATGCAGCGTTCCGAGGTGGAGCAGCGGGTAAGCGGCCTGGCCCTGTCCAAGGAGGCCGATTACGCCCTTCCAGGGATACGGGCCGGCCTTGATGAAGATCCACGGACCAGGGGAAGTGCCATCTCCCCGAGATTGGCGGGCGTGCCGCTGGGACTGTCCCATGGCAAGCCGGTATGGCTGTCGGGCAGGTATCCGGTGTACAACCTCGCCTCCTCCCAGACCGGCAAGACGACAAGGCTCATTATCCCGTACATCATTGAGGCCCCGGGCGCGGTCATCACGACCTCCTCCAGGCCCGATGTTATTGAGGCCACGCTGAAACTCCGCAGGGACGGCTACAGCATCCCCGAGCAGGACGGAAACCCGGGCTACACCTATGGTCCGAGGCCCGTGTACATTTTCGACCCTACGGGCATCCTGCCGGAGGATAGCGAGTTCAACCGGTACCGCATCAACTGGAACCCCGTGCGCGGCTGCACCGACATGGAACGGGCCTCGCATCTGGCCGCCGCCCTGGTGGGCACGGTAGGGCTGAACGGGGAAAACCAGGTGTGGGCACAACAAGGTGTCCAGATCGTCCAGTCGCTGCTTTTGGCCGGTGCGATAGAAGGCCTCGGCCTGGATGGGGTGTATGAGTGGGCGAGGGACGAAACGGGACCCAACGCGGCCCTGCGCATTCTCAACGACTCCGACAATCCCGACTACCGAGACTGGGCCGCCCCGCTCCAGGCCCTGAAGGACTCCGACCCCCGGACCAGGAGCAGCATGATGCTGTCGGTCAGCAACGCTTTCAACGCCCTGGCGCTGCGGTCGGTCCGCGAAAAGTTCCGGCCATCACCGGACCGGCAGGAATTCGACATGAAGAAATTCATAGAGGCCCGTGGCATCGTCTACATCCTGGCACCGTTGAGGAGCACCCAGGGCGGGGCCGAGGCCCCGACAGGGGTGTTCGGCAACATGTTCCTCGCCGAGGCGAGGGATGTGGCCAGATCCCTCGCGTTCTCTGCGCCGAAGAAAAAGCTGGAGCCGTCGCTCTCGATGGTGCTCGATGAAGTGGTCAACATCGCCCCGTGGGAGGGGATACCCCAACTGTTCACCGCCGGTGCCGGCGACGGCATCCAGGTGCTGATAGTCGTCCAGTCCAGGGCGCAGGCCAGGGCTGCGTTCGGGGAGGGCGAGGAAAAGCAGATGTGGGACAACTCGCAGAAAGTGATAGGTTCCGGCCAGTCGTCACAGGACATACTCAAGGAAATCAGTGATCTGGCCGGAGAGCACGAATCAAAGCGGACCGAACACTCATGGTCGAGTATGCCCATGAATCCCGGGCAGCAGGGAATGTTCGGCGGCGTTTCGACCATGGAGCGCGTGGAGACGAAATCGGCGCTCACTGCGTCCGATATCCGGAGAATCCCGCTGGATCGATGCCTGCTGTTGTCCGGAAACATGAGACCTGTGGCCGTCACTTTGATACCGTATTGGAAACGGGGCTGGTATCAGGCCGCTTCCATGGAGGAACCGTTCAAACCAGAAGGCGCAATCGTATCATTATGAGATTCCATCCGAGAAAAGGCGGCATCCGTTCCGCCATGTACCGACTGATCGACTGGTCCAAGGACCACCCCTTGAAGGCGGGCCTGGGTTCGGTGGCCATCGTGGTAGTCCTGCTGGCCATCATGTACCCCATGGGTCTTCTGCCCGTCCATCCCCAGTCGCCGGCACCGTCCGGGCAGGCCGAAACCAGGCCCAGGAAGACCGCCAAGCCTCACCCAAGCCCGAGGGAGGCCAACCCGACGGTGGCCCCTCCCGCATTGACGGGCTGGGAGGACCGCCCAGGCCGCCATGCGACCGACATCATGAAGAACGTGGATGCCCTCCTGGACAGCAGATCAGGTGTCAACATGATGGTCATGCGTGAGCAGATCTCGTTCATCGCCGTGGATCCGGACTGCGCCTATTCCCGCTCGGAGTCGGCCCTGATGGATGCCGTCAAGGATGCCACCACCAGAAAGCCGGCAACGCCGAAGGAGGCCGACAGCATGTGCGCGAACCTGGACGTGCTCCACGACCGGTGGCAGACCCAGCTATGGGCCGCCGCCAATGAGATACTCGACGCGCAGATCGGCGACACCCTGCTCTCGGAGGAGGACGGCAGGAAGGTAATCCTTTCCGACAAGACCGCCCAGGCATCGTGCAGGGAATATGCGGCCGATGATATCGCCCTGGGCGGCTCCGGACGCTCCGACTACCAGCGCAAGCTTTCCCTTTTCAAGGAGCACAATGCCATGCAGGAAAGGTGCGGGATGGATATGACACCCGAACAGGCCGAGCGAATGCCCCAGGTGCCCACCCAATGAGCACCGACAAGGAGAATGAGGAAAACCGCCCTCTCGCCGACATGCCGAACGCTGCGGCGGATCTCAATCTGACCTCGGCCGGCCCCTGGCGGTTCGACCTGCGTGACCGGTCGCCCATGGCAGTCACGGCGGTTGCGGAGTTCGCCGAAATGCTGTGTGTGGTGGATCCCCGGTTCGGTGATGCGCTGCCGGCCAACTGGATGCGTCTGCCCTACATTGTTGCTCTCATGGATGCTCTCCGGTGCGCGTACGTGTCGGCCTTCATCGAGAACAGGCATTACAGTGCGAAAGGGGCGACGTTTAAGGCACCGGCCGTGCCGGGCGAACAGCAGGTGCGGTTCTGGATGAACGAAAACCACATCCTCGGCCTGATCACCGCCTATACACGTGCGGACGGCATCGAGCATCAGACGAACAAGGGCGAGAAGTTCGACAAACTGCCTCCGAGGACGATTGAGCGGCGCGAACAAGAGAGGTCGGCGGGTGTGGAGCCGGTCGAGTACTACGCGTACCTCAACAGCATGAAGGTAACCGCCGCGCCGGATGTATACGAACCGGATGCCGCCATCCCCCCGGAGGAGGCGGCCGGTCAGCCCATTTCCGGTCCCGTAGGGCCGGATGTGTCCGGAGACGGGGAATCCGGTTCCAGGGAAACCGCTTCGCCCCGGGGGTCCGCCGGAAGTGTTTCCCCGTGGCTGGCCGCCGGCTCCGGCGACCCGTCCAGCCAGGCCTCGGCCTGATGCCTCTGCTCGATGTCGAGTCCTTGCAGGATCTCGGCCGTCTGGCCGGCCTCCCCGGCCCGGCTGGCCATCATGCCCTTCCATAGAGGTTCCCTCTCCCCGTCCGGCCCGATGACAACGGTCTTTCCCCGTTCCGCCGGGGTCAGTGCTCTCCACACGCCGGACAGGTCGCTGTCCGGGCCGGCCTTCACGGCCATCCTGGATGGCCCGTCGGCGCGGATGCTCCTGATCTGGTTGATGGTGCCGTTGGCGGTGTCCGCAGTCACGGGGATGCGGATCTCTTTGCCGGCGGCGCCACCGTCCGTGTAGTCCAGGATGATGCCCCTTCCGGCCTTCACGGCCAGTCTTCGGCCGTGTGTTATCGGCTGTGGCTGATCCTGCTTGCCGGCAAGCGATTCCGGATCCTGCACCGGGCGGTGGTAGTCCGATATCCGGCGTTGGATGTCCCTTTTCCACCCGTCGGTCCCGCTTGACGGCCCGAACGCCCGTTGTGGGTCGCTGATCCGGTGTATGGCCCTGTATTCGCGGATGTCCTCAATGATGTTCCTGTAGTCTCCGAGCCTGGGGGAATTGAACGGAGGGACAGGCCCCATGGTCCCTTTCTCCCAGGGTTCCCCGATGGGTCCGAACGCTCGGCCGAAATCGATTTCCTGCTCGGCAAGGTCCTTCCGGCCGATGTACATGCCGCACGTCTGGTTCATCAGGTCGATCACCCGCGCCTGGTCCGGAGGGGTGGAATTGCCTGCCTCCACATAGTGCGGGGGTACTTCCTCGTTCTTCTTCCTGCCCTCCGGCAGAAGTAGGTTGGCGATGTTGATGGCCGTGTAGGTCTGGCCGCGTTTCACGGTGCCGTTAGCGTCTACCGCGCTGCGTTCCCGCGCATTGGCATAGGCATCGAGCATCAGGCCGTATCCGGGATCTGCTTTCAGCCTGTCCATGGTGTCCTTGTCCAGGACGTGGCCGATCTGCCGTTCGGAGAGGATCCTCCGGTAGGATGTCCACTCCGCTTGCAGCCTCTTCTTCGTGTAAAGGCTCTGCTGGTAATGCTTGGCCCATTCGGATGCGAACGTGCCCGTCTGCTGGTGGTCCATGACCTGGTGCAGGGTGAACATGGCCTGCTGGTGCGGTGACGGCAGCAGGTCTTCGCTCGTGTACCACCCCTCCCCGGGTTTCGGCCCCTTCTTGTCGTCCCAGAACTTTTTGTGCTCGATCTTCTCGTAGCGGACCTTGTTGCGCAGCCGCCAGGCGGCCAGCTCATAGGTATCCTCAGTGCCCGTCATCATCTCCTTGACGGCCTTGGTGGCCACGTAAACGTCGTTCCTCTCACGCCCTCTGGTCATGGCCACGTACAGGGTGTTTGCGGAAGATATGCCCGCCTGGTCCTTGGGGATGTAGTAATAGCCGCGGTCCACGGTCTTTCCCTGGCTTCTGTGCGGTGTGACGGCGTATCCGCCTATCACGTTGTGGTCCACATAGCTGGCGGGCAGCATCACGCTGTCGCCTTCCCGGCCGGTCGGGTGGCAGCGGATGGATCCTGCGACGACATCATCCACTATCCATATGTCGTTGTTGTGTACGTAGCCGCCCATCCTGGTGCGGATGCGCCGGTCGTTGTTCCTGGTGCAGATGACATCGCCCTTGCCGGCCGTGGATCCATCGGCCAGGATCACCCGTCGGCGCGGGTCCTTCTCCACGCTTCCGGAGGCCTGCCGTTGGCGGCTGATGCGCTCATTCATGTCGGAGATGCCCTCATTGCTGCCGACTATCAGCAGGGCGCTGATTCCCTGGTCGTAGTCTTTGGCCACCTTCCCGATCAGCACGTCCTCCACGTGTTCGCTCTGGTCCGCGTGTATGCGGCCCGCCTGGTCGTATTCGGCCAGGGCCTGGTAGTCCCCGGTGGACTCGCTCTTCTCCCAGCTCCGCAGCAGCTTGCTGCGTTGGGCCTCGGCCCCGTCTTTGAAACGCCAGATGCTGTCCAGCTCGCTGACCAGCTTCTTCTGACCGGTAACCCAGGTGAACGCGCCCGCTCCGCCGCCCACCGTGTTGAGCTGTTTGTCGTCGCCCACCAGGATCATCTTTGCGTGCCTGGCCGCGCACAGTTCGGAAAGGTGCTGTAGGTCGAAGGTGTTGGCCATGCCGGCCTCGTCCACGATTACGATGCCCCGCTCGGGGATGGTGAGGTTCCCCTTCTCCGCCCGCAGGCTGGCCAGCCGCTGCCTGGCGCGTTCGCGGCGGCGGTAGCGCCGGACAAGGTTCCGGGGGGTGAGGCCGTCCGCGCCCAGGCTTGTGAGGCTTCCTGCGTTCTTGTATTCCGCCTCGGCCATCAGGATGCGCTGGTCGAGGTTCCCCCGCTCGTCTTCGTAGAGGAGTTTGGCCAGGGTGTCGGCGGGCACACCCAGACTCGATCCGAGTTCCTGGGCCGCCACGGCCGTCGGCGCGTATGCCACGACCTGGCGGCCGCCTTTCATGGAAACGATGTCGGACAGGCAGCGCAGGGTTGTGGTCTTGCCGGTTCCGGCCGCACCGGCCAGGGCGACGATCGGCTTCGTGCTGGAGAGCAGCCCTACCACCGCCTCTTTCTGGTCCGGTGCCAGGGGATGCTTGTATCTGTTCTTGCCCTTCTTTGTCTGGATCTCCTCCACGGTCTTCTCCAGCGTCTCCTGGTCCCATCCGGTGGCCGGCTGGTATGTGCCGCTTAACGCGGTTTTCTTGAATCTCTCCTCCGCCGCCAGCAGCTCCTTGGTCGCGTACACGTTGCCTTCCGGGAAGTCGGTGACGGCACGGTTCCCGTTGATGGTGATGCCGGGGTCTTTGCGCTGTTCATCGCTGAGGGTGTATCTGTCCTCGCTGAGCAGGATAAGGTTCTTCTTCTCCTCCTCCACCAGGAGGTCTGTGAGCTGGTCGCGCTGCCCCTCCCTGAGGCGTATTCCCCTGGTCAGCCGTTCGGCCGAGGACCGGATCACGTTCTCGCTGATGGTGGTGGTGTTGTAGGCCGCTTCCTCATGCATGACCGAGAACGGATCCAGATCCCCCGGCTGTTCCCACTCGTCCCCGTGCTGGACGCTGTGCAGCGCCGCATTGTCGGCCACGGACGCGCGCAGCAGGTCGGCCAGCCAGGCCGCCGGCCTCGGCCGGTCCTCGGCTGAGGCCCCCTGCTTGATGACCTGGTGGGCCTGTTCAACGATGTCCGGCTGTTCGAGCAGGGTGTCGATGTCCTGGTTCAGGCCGCCCCTGTCGATGGTGTCCCGGACCAGTTGCCGGGGGTCGTAGCCGTGTCTGGCCAACTCCTCGTTCCACTCGTCCATCAGCTCATGAAGGGATTTCGGTTCCTTTGGCTTGGCCTTGCGGGACAGCCTCCACGCCCTGCGGTGCAGCTTCTTCATTGTCGCGGCATCGGGTTCGATGCCGTCCGCACGCAGCTTGGCCACTTCCTTGGCGACCCGCTTGTTTATTTCCGCATTGCGGCGGCTGAACGTGTCTATGAGATCGTCGTCGATACCCACAAGGTCGTAGACGCAGCTCTTCGTTCCGGGCATTTCACGCTGCCGCCACTGCACGCCGAGGCTGTCGGTCAGCTTGTCCATGAGCAGGTTGGTGTGGCGTTCGCTTATGGCGACCGTCGCGCTGTACACCGCTTTGCCGTCAAGCGCACCCGTGTTGCCGTCGGCGCGTTCGACGATGTTTGAGATCAGTACGTGATCGTGTAGATGGGGGTCGCCTTCCCGGCTGTCCCAATGGGTGAACGCTGCGGCTATGATGCCGGAGGCGTGCTGCTTGACGATGCCGCCCTTGCCGGTCCTTGAGTACGCTTCCCGCTTCTCGAACCAGTCAACGCTTTCCTGCACCGCTTCCTTGTGGCACCGCATGATTGTCCGGCGAACATGCGGGTCGCCCGCCGCCCACAGGATATCGACGCTCTTGGGGAGTGTGAGTGTCAGGTCGTATCCTCCAACGGCCTCGCCGGCATCGATTCTTTCCTGGCCTATCCTGCTGAGCAGTCGGCCGGTATCGGGGTCGCTCAGATTGTCGTAGACGCGGCTGATGTCGATTTTGGATGCGGCGGTTCCGGCCTGTCTGTGGATGGCACCAAGACCATTACCCATCCACACCCCCGCAGGTGTGCCGGGGGTGTTGTAGTAGCTTGCCATGCCTCCGCCATGGTCGGTTGCGACCTCGCTGACCGTCTGCGTGTAGTACTTGGTGCTTGTACCGGCCATGAGCTTCGAGAGGCTTGCACTCATGTGTCAGTCCACGCTCTCCTGAGAGGACGGGAATGTGTCGGTCCGGCTGTCCGGCACCTGCTCCTCCCCGTTCACCTGTCCGTCCTCTTTGGGCTTGCTCTTCCGGCGCGGTCTCGTATTTGAACCCTCCGCCTGTTCGGCCGCTTTGCGGCACTCTCCGATGACGGCCAGGGTGCTTTTGATGCCTTTGCGGCTTGCCGTGCTCTTGCTCCAGTTGTGGCTCTCCAGGATCTCGTTGTACAGACGGCTGTACTCGTCCACGGCCTGGGCCACCTGTTGGGCCTTCTTGTCGATTTTCTTCTTCTGCTTGTCCAGCTCTTCCAGGGCTTCTTTGCGCTCCTTCATCTGCTGGAGCAGTCTGTTTATGGTGGGGTCGTCGCTTGTCGCCTGCTTGAGCAGTTTCTCTATTCCGGATTCAGTGGCTGACTGTCTCATGGGTGGTGGTCCTTTCCTTGTTTTGGTTGTTTGCAAAATCCTGTAGCTTGCTGCGGAGGGGTTCGGCCTCCGTGCCGTCCAGCGGCAGTGCCGTTCCCGTCTCCTGGCGATGGTCGTCTTCCATGTCCTCCAGGGCGAGGTATGCGGCGTACTGCTTGTACTTGGCCATGAGGTCGTTCAGACGGTTCTGGTATTCCCTGTCCAGGTCCCTGATCCAGTCGGCCGGTCGATGCGAGGCTATGGCTTTGCCCCGTTCCTCGCGCCATCGTTGTTTGACTCGGCCGATGTCGGTGCGCTGCTGGTCGATGGTGTCGCGTTCCTTGCTTGACCAGTCTTCCATGACCCGAAGGAAATGGTCGTGACTGTTCAGCAGTTCGACCGAGGGGTTGTTCCTGTCTATGGTCAGGACCCCGGCACTGAAGAGTTCGCTCAGGTCGTCCGCAACCGTCCGCATCATGCCTTCCAGTACGCTGGCCCTGTGTTCGGCCTGACGACGTTCCGTGGACTCGTATTCAATCATCTCCTCTTGTCTGCTGATCGTATCCCTGAGACGGTCGTTGTCGTTCTTGAGGTCGTCGGTACGGTCCACGGCGTTCTTGTCACGGTGTCTGTAGTAGCTCTTCCTGCAAGCTGGGGAGCAGAACACCTGGGTGTTCTCCCTCCCTTTCGTCGGGAGGAATGGTTTTCCGCACCAACGGCACCGACGCACTTTGAATCCGTCTATCTCGATGATTCCGTCCACCACTGATGACATGTTATCCCCGTTTTCCCTTTCGATTTCTTTAGAGAATCTAGCACATTCGGAGTACCGGACACGAAAAAACGGCTTTCTGCCAGCGAAAACCGGCGATAATCCACCACCGAGGTGCAAGAGGTCCATCTCTTAGTTATCTGTCTGATTGGTATGTATGGATGGTCTGCTGATGGGGCTGGTTTGGTCTGGTGGGTGCGGTGGCTCTGGTCATGGATGCTGCTGTGGCTGGTGGGTGCTGTGGTCCTTGCTTTTTGGATGGTTGGGATGATTGCTGATGGTCTTCTTGTGTCCTGGGCGAGGTGTTTGGAACTGTCCGGTTGCGGGACCGTTGTTTTCCGCCTGGCCGTGGGCGGCGCTCTTGGCATTGTGCCCGGAAGTCGGAGGATTCATTTGAGGCAAGCATTTTCAGGGGCGTTGTTTGCCCCTGAAAATGTGCGGCAGCCAATGATCGACCTGATTCAGGTCGCCGGGGTGCGGGGCGGGTGCCCCGCCGTCACTCACGACCGCACGTTGATGA
>NZ_JACFSL010000002.1:0-106061 GCF_016100445.1 Bifidobacterium sp. M0307 | reverse complement strand
CGGGCGGGCATCGGACTGGCAATCAAAAAGCTATAAAAGTAGCACAAACACGCTCTTGAGTTCTCAAACCACCACCACACCAACAAGCAGTCCACGCTCTTCTTGGAAGAGGAACCGCCGTGTTGAGCAGCAAGAGATAAACTTACCACGCATGCGTCATTTCGCAAATCAAAAATTATGGTGACCGTCGTTAATCCAGTAATTCCAGTCCTCGTATCGGCGTGTCGGAAATACGATTATCATCATCTGCTTTGTTCTGTCGGCCCTTTTCCCCGGTGCAGACCCCCTAATCTGAGCACATTTTATTCACATCTGCCCCCTTTAACTTCCGCATGACGGCGTGTTTCCACGACCGTTTTGATTATGACATCGCCAAGGTGCCGACCGTGGTAATCGGTACCTACGAACCATGCATATATCCGGTCTTCAATTCGGGCCTTGGCGAATCCGTCGATAGCTGCGGCGATACAGGGGGCATCAAGACCCGGGCGGCTCCCGGCTGATGATCCTGAAACCTGATGGTGTAAGACAAAGGGTATGAGCAAAACAATTGCGGTACTGACCGGCGCAGGCATTTCAACCTCGGCAGGAATTCCGGATTTTCGCGGGCCAGATGGGGTTTGGACCAAGCACCCCGACCAGGCGAGCGTGTACGACCTCGACCTCTTCATGAGTGACAGAGAGGCGCGGGAGTACTCATGGCGTTGGCAGAAGGAGTCGCCGGTCTGGAAGGCCCATCCGGGTGTGACCCACAAAGCCCTGGCCAGGTTGGAGAAGGCGGGCATGCTGACGCTCCTGGCCACGCAGAACTTCGACGCCCTTCACGAGAAGGCCGGCAATTCCAGCCAGGTAATCGTCAACCTGCACGGGACCATCGGCACCTCGCACTGCATGAAGTGCGGCCAGGAATACCGGACGGCCGACATCATGGAACGGCTGGACCAGGAGCCGGATCCCCACTGCCGCAAGCGCATGCCCTACCAGGGGAATATGCTCTGCGGCGGCATCATCAAGACGGATGTGGTCTACTTCGGTCAGGCCCTGCCCGAGGGTGCCATGGAGAAAAGCATGAAACTGGCCAGCAGCGCCGACGAATTCTGGGTGATAGGGTCCACCCTGGAGGTCTTCCCGGCCGCCTCCCTGGTACCCGTTGCGGCACAGGCAGGCGTGCCCATAACCATCATGAATCTGGGGCAGACCCAGTACGATTCCTTGGCCACACGGCTGATTCATGAACCGATAGAAGAGGCCTTGCCCAGGCTGGTGGACGAGACCATCGCACGGAACCCGGATCAGTAGTTCTGATGAACCTGGAAGCCCTGGCTACGTAGGGTATCCAGAATCTGGGTGATGTGATCGGGACCATTGGTCTCGACCGTCACCTCAAGGAGGACACCGTTCTCGTAGTGGCCCGAGGACTTGAACTGGTCGTGGTTGAGCTCGATGACGTTGGCGCGAAGATCGGCCAGGACCGTGGCGACCTTGACCAGCTGACCCGGGGTGTCGGGAAGCTCGACGCCGAACTGCATGATACGACCGCGGGATATCATCCCCCGCTGGATGACGGCACCGATGGTGACCGTATCGATGTTGCCGCCCGAGATGATGGGGACAATCACATGGGGCCCGGGGGCGGAGCGGAAGACATCCGACTGAAGATCGAGCTGGCCCAGGGCGGCCAGGGAGACGGCCCCGGCGGCCTCGACCACCAGCTTGTGCTTCTCCAGCATGAAGAGAATCATCTCGGATATGTCACTCTCGGTGACCTGCACCAGGTCGTCCAAATAATGGCTCAGCAGTGCATAATCCAGGTCGCCGGGGCGCTTGACCGCCACGCCCTCGGCCGCCGTGCTGACCTGGTCGGCCTCTACGACCCTGCCTGCGGTCAGGGACTCGCGCCAGGCCGGGGAACCGACCGGAGTGGCTCCGATGACCCGGACATCGGGCCTGAAGGTCTTGACCGCGAGCGCGACTCCGGCGCCCAGTCCCCCACCACCCAGCGGAACCACGATGTCGGTCACATCGGGCACATCGTTCAGGATCTCCATGGCAATGGTGCCCTGCCCACAAAGAACCTCGTAGTCGTCGAAGGGGTGAACGAAAGTCATTCCGCGCTCGTCGGCCAGATGCCGCGCATAGGCGAAACTCTCATCGAAGACGTTTCCCTTGAGAACCACTTCGGCACCGTAGGCCTTGGTGGCATCCACCTTCAGGGGCGGGGTTATCTGGGGCATGACGATAGTGGCCTGTGCTCCACGATGCCGGGAGGCGAAGGCCACACCCTGGGCGTGGTTGCCCGCCGAGGCGGTGATGATTCCCCGGTCCAGATCCTCCTGGGAGAGGGAGGCAATCTTGTTGTAGGCACCACGCACCTTGAAGGAACCGGTCAGTTGGAGGTTCTCGGGCTTGAGCAGCACCTTGTGCCCCACCCGGTCACCGAGTTCCTGGGATTGCTCGATCCGGGTGTGCCTGGCCACACCCTCAAGCCGCTTGGCGGCATCCCGCAGGTTGGCGGCATGATCCGCCCTCAGGTCAACATCGACTTCATTGGTATCCATGCTCAATCATTATCCCCGCCCCGCCCACTCGTGACGAGCCGGTGTCAACATGGTGGACATGGTCGCCCTATGAAAAGAAGCTGAATGGGCAAGACAGGGTCGGGAACCTCCATGAAGGTGTGAATATCCGGCCCTACGGGAGAAGCCGAATCGGTTGGAAAACAGGGAGGAGACTCCCCTCAGCCGGCATCGTCGATGATGGTGTGGTCATCTGCGAAACGGGCAGGCGAGGAACCATCATTATCCGAGGGCACCTGGGCCACACCCGCGGCCAGGTCGGCCATGAGGAGGTTGACCGCAACGGGGTCCTCGACCCTCAACCTGGCCTTGGTCTGACCGGGACCGACCTTGAAGGTCCACCCCGAATCGGGCATGACGGCAAACATGGTCTCGTCGGTGTCATCATCACCCAGAGCCATCATGAAGTCATAATCACCGCTGGAAACAAGCGGAAGAACCGCCTGCCCCTTGCTGGTGGCGACCGGGGTCACCTCGACCACCTTGGAGTTCTCCATGATCATCAGCCCCAGGCCCACAACCACACGCCTGAGCCGTTGGAGAAGGTCCTGCCGCTCGGCGTCGGCCACCCCGGCATCACTCATCCGATAGTGCCAGGCCACGGCGTCGGACTTGCTCTCGACGAAGGAGCCGGGCACCCGCTCGGTTGAAACATCCATGATGGGCTTGATGACCTTCTGCCAGGTCTGAGAGTCGGGCAGTCCCTTGGCACGCTCCCAGACATCCTTCTGCTGACCGGGGCAGTTCTTGCTCCAGGCCCCATGCTCGGCGATGAGACCGACCGGGAGCTGGCTGAACCAGTCCTCCATGATTTCGTGGCTGCGGCCCGAGACCAGAATCATGTCCACATCGGGGTTGGAACCGACCTGGGTCAGGAGCTTGCAAAGCGCCCGGGTGGGCCTGGCCCGTTCGGGTTTGCGGACCAGCGGGGTCAGGGTTCCGTCGTAGTCGCAAAGAACAAGCCGGCGCTTGGCCTTGTCCCATTGACGGACGATTTCGCTGTGGTGATCCATTCTGAACCTCTTGTCGGTCATACCGGGGGTGGATACCTGTTTGAGGGTCTCCAGGAAGGAGGTGCACCAGTTGGATGCCGTGCGGACCTTCAACCGTGCCTGCATACGGATATTCCTTTGGCGGGACTCCTCGGGGGATATCTCCAAGGCGTTGTGGAGGGCCTCACAGACCATGTCGATGTCGTAGGGGTTGACGATGAAGGCATCGGTCAACTCGTCCGCCGCCCCGCACATGTCCGAGAGGACCAGGGCACCATCACGCCCGTCATGGCAGGCCAGATACTCCTTGGCCACCAGGTTCATGCCGTCCCGCAGGGGGGTGACCAGGGCCACGTCGCCGGCTGTGTAGATACCGCAGACCGGTTTGATCGACAGGGACCTGGTGATGTAGTGGATGGGGGTCCAGGCAAGCAGGGAATAGCGTCCGTTGATCTCGCCCACCAGCTGGTCCACCTGATCCTTGAGGCGCTGGTAGGACTCGACGTTCTCCCGGGAGGGGGTGGCCAGGAGATAGTAGGTGACATGCCCCACCCATTCGGGGTACTTGTCGAGCATGCAGCCGAAGGCCTTGAGACGCTCTGGCAGACCCTTGGTGTAGTCCAACCGGTCAACCGAGACGATGACCTTATTGGATCGGCTCTCTATGGAGGAGGCCGCCTGCTTGGCCAGGGTGGTCTCGGGAATGCCCTCGCTGGCGTAATGGCTCCACCAATTACTGTCGGAGACGCTCGCCTCGGTGGCGGCCACCCCCTCGGCGGTGACCGAAGTCCGGTAGCGGTGGCGGGGCGACTTGCCGCAGGCCTCATCTATGCCCCGGCGCATGGCCCTGGCCAGACCGGAACGGGCCGTGCGGCTGTACAGGTTGTAGTCGATGCCTATGGGAAAGGCATCAATGGCTGCCCGATGCCCGTCGGGCATCTCGACCACCCCATCCTCATTGACCGGAATCTCAGGCAGAAGACGGTGCATGGAGGCCAGGAAGCTGGCGGAGAAGTCCACGGTGTGGAACCCAATCAGGTTGGCCCCCAGCACACCTTCCAGAATCTCACGGCTCCAGGGCAGGGATCGGAATATCTCGGCACTGGGGAAGGGGACATGCAGGAACCAGCCGATGGAGGCGTCGGGGTAGCGCTCGCGGAGCATCTTGGGCAGGAGCATCAGATGGTAGTCCTGAATCCAAATCGTGTCCCCTCTGCGAATCAGGGGTTCCACCACCTGGGCGAAACGCATGTTGACCTTGCGGTACATGTCCCAATCCTGCTGTTTGAACACGGCCTCATGGGAGAAATCATGGAAGAGAGGCCAGAGGGTGTTGTTGGAGAAACCGGCATAGTACCCGTTGAGCTCATCCTTGCTGAGGAAGACGGGGATGCACCGACTCTCCCGATAGGCCTTGCGGATGTCCTGGAGCTCCTTGTCGGAGTACTGCTCCGGGTCGATGCCGCTCCAGCCTATCCAGAGGCAGTCCTTGTGGGCGCGGTGATAGGGGCCGATGGCCGTGGCCAGACCGCCCACGTTCTGCCGCAGCGTATAGGATCCGTCATCCGTGGCCTCAAGTGACATGGGAAGCCTGTTGGAAACAATGATCAAACGAGACATACGGCACCACTCTCCTGTCCGGACCGGCCAAGCCAATGCCGGTCTACCTGTCGCTCCCCGGTCCGACCCGACCATCAGGGGCGGGCAGGTGAAAACCACGACATATAGGTTCCACTGTAGCCGCATGACCAGGTGGTTGCCATAAATTGACAGGCCGGAGTGGGATAACGAGACTCAGAGCCGGTAGACGAAGCCCTCCCAGGGGGCCAGACGGCCGGTCAGAAGAGAACCGACGGTTTGCTCGGGCCGATAGGTGGAAATCATGATCCTGTCAACGTCACCGACCCCCAGGGACATGGAGGTGGCGGCAACCTGGTCTATCCCGAGGAGGGAGGCGGTCTGTTCAGGCAGACCTGCGGGCTTGCTGCTCAGGTTGACCACGACCAGGAGACGCTGGCAGGGCACGGCCTCCTGGATGCTCCTGGCCTCCGGGCCGGACTTGCGCTCGGGGGCCTGATCCAGGGAACGGGTGAAGGAATAGACCTGCTCCGCTTCCGGATCCAGGAGGGAGAAATCACCGGCGGCCACTACCGGGTCGGTATGACGGAGGCGAATCAGCTCCCGGTAAAAGGCCAGAACCGAGTCCTGGTCGCGCAGCTCACTCTTGGCATTGATCTTGTCATGGTTGGGATTGACGGACAGCCAGGGCTCCTCTGGGGCATAGGGGGCGGTGAACCCGGCGAACTTGGTCGCATCCCACTGCATGGGGGTCCGGGCGTTGTCACGACTCATATAGGCCAGGGCATCCATCATGGATTCCGGGCTCTGCTCGTGCGCCTGATCGACCCGCTGATGATAGAGATTGATGGATTCGAGATCGCGATACTGATCGAGCCGGGTGAACCCGGCGTTGGTCATGCCCAACTCCTCGCCCTGGTAGATGTAGGGGGTGCCCCGGTGCATGTGGAGGAGAAGGCCCAGGGCCTTGGCGGACCGGGTGCGAAGCTCCTCGGTGGAGGTGTCACCCCAGCGGGAGACCACGCGCGGCTGGTCGTGGTTGTTGAAGTAGAGGCTGGCCCAGCCCGCCTTGGCCACGGCCTCCTGCTGCCTACCCATGGCATCCTTGAGCCTGCTTGCCCGGAAGGGACGGATGTTCCACTTACTTCCATCGGAGTCGATACCGGTCTGGGTGAAGAGGAAGAGCATATCCAGTTCGCGATTGTCCGGGTCGGTGATAGCACCGCTTCGCTCGGGCGGAAGGTCCGGGGCCTCACCCACGGTCAGGTAGCCCTGGCGCCCCTCGAAGACCTCCCGGCGCATCTCCTTCAGGTACTCATCCAGCCTGGGACCGTCCACGCAGAAGGGCACCGGAGAGGAATATCCCTCAGGACCCACCGGCCCGTCCTGGACGGACGCCCCCTCTTCGCCCGGCAGAAGACCCTGGTCGTCGACCAGCTTGGAGATCATGACAATCACGTCCATGCGGAAACCGTCGATACCCCGGTCCATCCACCAGTTCATCATCCGGTAGACGGCCTGACGCACCTGAGGGTTCTCCCAGTTCAGGTCGGGTTGCTTCTTCGAGAACTGGTGGAGGAAGTACTCACCGCGGTGAGGGTCGTACTCCCAGGCGGAGCCGCCGAAATATGACCCCCACCGGTTGGGTTCCGCGCCCGGGGTTCCCGGTTCATGGCCGGCCCTGGCAGGGCGCCACCAGTACCAGTCGGCATGCGGATCGTCGGTGTTGCGCGAGGCCTGGAACCAGGCGTGCTCGTCGGAGGTATGGTTGACGACCAGGTCCATGACCACCTTGATTCCCCGGCTATGGGCCTCGTCCAGAAGCTCATCCATATCGTCCATGGTGCCGAAGATGGGGTCGATGTCCTGATAGTCGGAGATGTCGTACCCGTTGTCATCCTGAGGGGATCGGTAGACGGGGCTGAGCCAGATCACATCCACGCCCAGGTCGGCCAGGTAGTCCAGCCGCTGGGTGATGCCCGGCAGGTCGCCGTAGCCGTCACCGTTGGTGTCCTGGAAGGATCGCGGGTAGATCTGGTAGACCACGGCATTGGTCCACCAGGGGTTGGGGGTGGCCCCGTTGGTCCGTATTGCATCGGATAGCTGCGCGCGCTCTTCCTGGGTCATGGCTTTCCTTCCACAGGCTGGATTCGTAGGACTTCCTTGTTCTGCAACTCCCACTATACGGGCTGTCTTCGCCCGCTCCAGAGGAGGGGTTCCGTAAGGTGGGCGCAATCAACGATGCCCCGGCCGTTCAGACAATCGAAGACCGGAGCACCAGGATGGGGCTACTTGACGGCACCGCGCATGACGCCGCTGATAACCCACTTCTGGGAGAAGAGATAGACGATCAGAATCGGGGCCAAGGCCATCAGATAGCTGGAGAAGGCCATCGGATAGTTAGTGGCGAACTGCGAGCTGAAGACATACTGGGCCAGTGGGATGGTCTGGCTGGATTGGTCGGTCAGGACAATCAGGGGCAGGAGGAAATCGTTCCAGGCCCACAGCGCCGTAGTGATGGCGATGGTGGCGTTGATCGGTCCCATCAGTGGGAAGATGATGGTCCAGAAAATCCGCCAGGTCCCGGCTCCGTCGATTCTGGCGGCCTCTTCCAGGGCCGTGGGGATGGACCTGATGAACCCTGTGGCGATGAAGAGGTTAGTGCCCAGACCAAGAACCACATAGAGGAGGATCAGTCCGATGACGTTGTCCATGTGCCAGCTGCCGAACTGCTTGGCGATGGGAAGCATGACCACCGGGAAGGGCACGAACATGGCCGCGATGAAGAAGTAGTAGAGGAAGCGGAAAAAGCGCTTGTCCATGTTGCGGGCCACCGCATAGGCGACGAAGGTGTTGGTAAGCAGGGTGATGACCACGGCGCAGACCGTGACGATGCCCGAGTTCAGGGCCGCCTTGGGGTAGTTGACCTTGTTCCAGGCATCGGCAAAGTTGTGCCACTGCCACGAGGTGGGGAGGCTGAAAGTACCGGCCTCGGCAGGGGTCTTCAGAGCCGTGACCACCGTGAAGTACAGCGGCACCAGGATGGTCAGGGAAAAGACGGCGACGACGGCTGTAAGCCACCAGTTGATGTTGCGCAACCGGTCCTTCACCGCGCCCCTGCGGCGCGGTCGGGAAGAGGGTCGGGGTTCGGGCGATGATTCGATTTGTTGTGTCTGGCTCATCTCAGACCTTCTCTCCTCTTCTGGAAATACCCAACTGGATGAATGCGACCAGGGCCAGGACGATGAAGAACATGACCGCATTGGCCGTCTGATAGGCATACTCGCCCCCGGTAAGACCACCCTTGTAGATGAGGTAGGTGACCGTCTCTGTCTTGGAATCCGGTCCGCCGGCCGTCAAGGCCACCACCTGGTCGAAGGTGTTGAAGGCGTTCTTGAGGGTCAGGACCAGGTTGATTGTGAAGAAGGCACCTATCAGGGGGAAGGTGATCTTCCAAAAGGACTGCCAGGCATTGGCCCCGTCGATGGAGGCGGCCTCGTAGACCTCGGCATCGATGGTCTGGAGACCGGCCAGGTAGATCAGGGTGGAGTAGGCCACCGCCTGCCAGACCGAGAGGAAGACGATGGGTACCCATGCATAACGCTCGCTGGTCAGCAGGGACTGGGAGAGCCAGCCGATGTGCAGGGCCCGGCCCAGAGCCGGCAGGGGTGTCATGAAGATGTACTTGAAAACGTACCCGATGACCAGCACGGAGAGGGTGTAGGGGATGAAGTAGATGGCCCGGAACCCTTTCCTGAAGGCAATCTTCCCGTTCAGGGCCACGGCGATGAAGAGGGCGATGAAGTTCACCAGAACGGTAATCACGATTGCGATCAGGAAGGTGAAGATGTAGGCATGACCTACACGCGCATCCTGGAAAAGGGCCCCATAGTTCTTGAAACCAATCCAGGAGAATTTGCCGTACCCCTGGGAGTTGGTGAAGGAGTATGCCACGCCCTGGAAGAAGGGCACATACAGGAAGAGGGCGAAAATCAGGGCTGCGGGAACGGCCATCCAGTAGAAGGCCCTGTCGACCTTCCGCCTGGAATGGCCTCCCCTGCCCGACTTGGACTGCTTCATATCTGATTCCTGGCCTTTCATTGGAAGTTCCTTGCCTGCACCTTGTCCCACTCGGTCTGCATGGAGTCGATGAACCCGTCCACATCACCCTTGGTCACCATGGTCTGCAGGTAGCCACCGATGTTGATGGAGGAGGGAATGTAGTGGTCGCAGAAGTCCGCCAGCCGATTTTCCCGGAAGAAGGGCAGGACACCATTGAGCGCCGGATCGCCGGCCTCGACCGTCCTGGTGGGCATGAATGCCGTTTGGGCCTTGGCGTAGGTACGCAACTGCTCAGGCTTCATCAGGTATCGAATCAGCCTCATGGCCTCCTTGGGATGACTGGTGTTGGCACCCATGGTGAGCATCACATCGTCACCGGCGGTCAGAATCTGCTCGGAGGGTGAATCACTGGCCGGCATCTGGGCGAATCCCAAATCGACATCAGGGTTGATCATCCTGATCTGGGGGATGGCATAGGTGCCCAGCGGCAGGACGGCCACCTTCCCGTTGGCCATGTTCTGTGTGCCCTGCTGGTAGGTCACCCCCTTGTCACCGGTGGAATGGCGGAAGAGCTCCACCTCTCTCCTGGCGGGGTCCGACCAGATGGATCTGAAATCCGTCTCACCTGTCATCAGGTCTGCATATCTGCTCTCGGGAACCATGGTCCCGGCCAGGGAAGCCAGGGGGGCCTGGGTGGTCCAGGAATCCGAGAGAGTGGCCTGAACAGGCTCGACGCCCTGGTCCTTGAACCTGTCAAGTATGGCTGTGAACTCCGTCCAGGTGCGAGGCGGGTTCTCCGGATCCACACCAGCCTGACGCCAAAGGGTCTTGTTGTAGATGTAGCCGCTTGCATTCCCGGCGAAGGGGAGGCCATAGAGACGCTTACCCTCGGGATTCTTGGTCTGCACCAGGTTCTTGGCTATGGAGACCATGCCCGGGTTGAGGTCGTCGACCAGGGGGTCATCGGTGAAGTCATGGAAGACTCCTGAGGCGGCGAACATACCAAAACTGATGTCACCGTTGAAGGTGATCACATCAGGGACCCTGTTCTTGACCAGGCGGGTGCGCAGGTCGGTCTGGGAATCTGCCGAGTTGTTGATCCTGACCCTGATATCAGGGTTCTCCTTCTCGAACTGGGCGACCATGGCCTTGAACTGGTCGGCGGCCTCGAACTTGAACTGGAAGAAGTCCAGAGTGACCACCCCTGATTCGGTGGACCCGCAACCAGCCAGTCCCACGACCGTCAAGACGGACAGAGCGGCGGCCAAACCGGTCTTCAACCAGGTCAGCATCCGCTTGGTGGGCGTGGAGGAAGCCCGGGGACCTGCCCAGGTTCGTCCGCCACCGTGTGCATCAGACATATACGGCTCCTTTACCATTCAGATGGGCATCAGTGCCTCATTGCTTCTGCGGCCCAGCATAGGGTCGACCTCATTTTCATTCCCACTTTCGGCGAGTTCCTTTCGTTCGGAAAGTAATAGGGGTATCATGGGTGAAAGCGGTATGACAGGCGGAAAGAGGCCCCATGAAAATCGTGCCCAATCAAGCACGCAGCATGGCTGGTGACGCGGAGACCGAACCCTTCCCCACCTGGTTCAGCGCCTCCAGCTTCACCCATCGAATAGCTGTGGACATCCTTCAGAACGGCCCCATCTCCCGCGTATCACTGGCTCGGCGGTTCGGACTGACACAAGGGGCGGTGTCGCGAATCACCAGTGACCTGGCACATTGGGGAGTCATCGAGACGGCAGGGCTTCTTCCATCCTCAAAGGAGAGGCAGACCGAGGACCCGAAGGCGAATCAGGACAAGACCGAAGGGGATTTCAGTGAAACCGGCGCCGCCAGAACACGACTCCGGGCAGGCAGACCCCAACAAGCCCTGGTCATCCGACATGACGCCAAGACCTTTATCGGCGTCAATCTGCATGGCGCGACTGCCATGGCCGTCGCCGTAGACCTTGCATGCCAGCCGGTGGGGATGCCCCACCAGAAAGAAATCCAACACCGGGGCCCCGGCCAAGTGACGGAGGTTCTGACCGGTCTGGTCCGTGACTGCATGGCCGAAATCAGGCAGGCCGGCCTGCCTGAACCATCCGGACTTGGCATCTCCCTGGGAGGGCGGGCCGCAGAAAACCGGGTGGTCACCTACGCGCCCTTCCTGCAGTGGAGCGAACATGTCGACCTGGCTGCGGCCATGGAAAAGACCTGTGGCCTGCCCTGCCTGGTCTTCAACGACCTTGATGCCCTGGCCCTCTATGAGGGTTGGTTCGGGGCCGGAATCGGACTGGACAGGTTCGTTCTCATCACCATCGGATCAGGAGTGGGGTACTCCCTGGCCGAGCACGGCATGCCCGTTTCATCCTCGGACGAGGGGTATGGGCTAATAGGACACCAACTGGTGGACCCGGACGGGCCGACCTGTTATCTGGGCCACCGGGGTTGCGCACAGTGTCTGACCACCGGGTCGCTCGTGGAGCAGTACTCCCGCAAAATCGGCCGGGCGGCCACCGTAGAGCAGTTCGTTCACGACCTGGACCAGGACCTGCCCCAGGCCAACACACTCCTCAACCTGACCGGGTTCCGGCTCGGGGTCCTGATTGCCTCGGTGGCCAATGTGGCAGTACCCGAGAAGATCCTTATCGGCGGAGAAACCTCATACCTGATGAGGCGGTGCAGCGAGTCCATCCGCAAGGGAATCGACTCCTACCGCCACAGTCAGATGGCCGAGGTATCCCTGCAGATCATTGACAATGACTGGAACCGCTGGGCCCAAGCCCCGGCAGCCAGAGCCATCGCCTCCTACCTCATGGCACCGGACGGGGCCGACGGGCCACAAACCAGGTACGCCTGAGATTACCGAGGGGCAAGGCGGAATACGCGAACGCCATTGGAGCAGCACGGCCAGGCTGCAGCCGTGCCAGGAAGTCGCTAGATACGCTCCACCTGGAAGATCACAGCTTCCGCCGGGTGAATAACCGGGGGACGAAGACCCTCATCGACCAGGACGGCACCGGGCAGCACGGCCCCTTCGCCCTCCCACCAGGCCAACGGGCTCTGCCCACCGCCAATCACAGCCAGGGACCTGCAGACCTCCAGAGGCCTGACCCTGTAGTTCTCCTCGGGATTCAGACCGGGCAGGGCGACGGTCTGGGCCGGGTAGTTGACCGAGGAGGCGAGCTGGGTAAAGCGGTAGACGGCCAAGGAACCATCGGTCGCAACAATCCCGTCAAGCCTGATTGCCGGGTCGAAGGCATCTCCATGCACCAGTCGTCCGGTCCGGAAGAGTTCGCGTCGCTCCTTATATGCCGCAATCCAGCAACCCAGTTCATCCAATTGTTCCTGGGAAACCTTAAGCAAATCCCATTCCACACCCATATGGCCGAAGAAGGCCATGGCCGCACGGAGCTGGAGCGAGGTCGCACGCCCGGTCGAGTGGGCCGGGGAATCCCCCACGTGCTCCCCCATCATCTCCGGAGGAACCAGAAGGGAGGTATAGCGCTGGATATCGGCTCGCTCTACCGGGTCCACACAGTCGGAGACCCAGACACGATCGGCGTACTCCAGGATGCCCAGATCGATGCGGGCACCACCTGAACTACAGGTTTCGATTTCCAGATTCCCATGCCTGGTCTTCAAATCGCGCATGATCCGGTAGACGGCCTCGGTCTGCTCGTGGACCGCCGGGCGGCCACTCAAGGGGGAGCACGCCTCAATGACGTAGCGGTTGTGATCCCACTTGATGTAGTCGATGCCCAGGCGGGAAACCAGGGAATCCATGGCTTGGAAGACGTGGTCATAGGCTTGGGGATTGGTCAGATCCATGACCTGCTGACTGCGGCCTTGGACGGGAAGACGTGAGTTCAACGGTTTCATGACCCAGTCGGGATGCTCCCGGAAGACCACGGAATCGGGGCTGACCATCTCCGGTTCGAACCAGAGCCCGAACTCCATGCCCAGCTGATGAACCTTGGAGGCCAGGGCCTCCAGGCCATGTGGCCCCTCAGGCCAGACCCCGGTATCGATGGACCAATCCCCCAAGCCCGATTCATCCGACCGCCTGCCGGCGAACCAGCCGTCATCAACCACGAACCGTTCAACTCCGGCCAAGGCCGCCTTATCCGCCAAGGCGGCGAGCTTCTCATAGGAGTGGTCGAAGTAAACCGCCTCCCAGGTATTAAGGGTGACCGGACGGGGACGGGTGGCGAACCCCGGATGAAGAGAACGCAGGTGTTCGTGGAACCGCTGCGCCACCTGGTTCAATCCCTCTCCCCAGGAGCCGTAGAGCCAGGGAGCGGTGTAGGTCGGTGGCGTCTGGTCGCGAGCCGACGCGGGTGGAAGGACCATTTCGCCCGACAAGAGGACCTCACCACCACCAATAAGAGCGGGGGCCGACGGGATGCGCTCGACGTTCAGCCCGCCGTTGCCGCTCCACCCGAGGTGGACGGCCCTGACGCTTCCGCCCTCGAAGCCAAACCCTGGCGTCCCCGCACAGAGGAGAAGAGAGGAATCAAAATCAGGCCTGCCTACAAAGGTGGAACGCTCCATCCGGCCGACATTCAGAGGTTGGCGTTGGGGACTACGTTCCCTCAGGTGATGACCTGTAGTCGTCATGACCTCGCAGTCCCTAGGTGGGAGGGGAAAGCCCAGCTCCAAACGGTTGACAGCCAGGGAGCGGGTCGGATCAAGATTGATAAGGCCCATCCGCTGACGAATCAACCCGGATGCCAAAAGCTGGCAACTCCAGGTCAATCCCACCCCCTGGTCGGCGTCGGCGGCCTTGACCGTCAGCGTGGGGACCCCGGAATCACCGGAATCCGTGCCTTCATCTTCGCATTGGCCCAAGGGAGACCCGGCAACCTGCTGTGCCAAATCGGTCGCTTCGACCTGGAAGTGGCAGAAGACCTCTACACCCTTTCGGCTGATACCGAGTCGGGGGGCACCGGTCCAGGCCTCGGACTGTGTGGGCAGGATGCTGGGCCAGGCAGTCTGGTCAAGACCACCGGAAACCCGCTGGGGGGCCAGGGCATCGTAGGCACCCAGAAGGGCTGAAGGATCGGACAGCCGACGACCCCAATGAACGATTCGGGGCAGTTCCCGGCCGGGCAGGAGTATACCCAACCCCACATCGGCCTGCTCCATATACACCAGGGTCAAGGTTGTACCGTCTGCAGATCTTCCCAGATAGGACTCCACCCCGGCCCTGTCCCGCTGAACGTCCATGACACCTCCGTCACAAGCCCATGGCCCGACCGGTCCTCATGGGCCGGACGAAGCACATCCACAGTCAGGGACCATGCTATGAATTGACAACTAACTTGTCTCGCTGTGCGCGTTTTCCTGTTTTCGGAAAGTAATTCCGGGGGGAAGAGACCGTGACAAGGCCCGTCGGTTTACTTGGCAGTTTCCTCCCGGTGGACCTGGAAGGCCAACTCGGCCAGGTGGACGCCATGGGTCAGGAACTCCTGGGTCCGGCAGACGTAGTCGTTCTCACGGCCAAGTCTGGCTATGTACCCATTGATGTAATCCACCTCGGTCTTGCGCCCGCGCGACATGTCCTGGTACATGGATGGGTAGTGGAGGGGGTTGCCCACGCGGCTGACATAGTCCACCTCGTCCAGGGTGGCCTGTCGGGTCTGAATCAGCTGCTTGCCGGCTCGCTCGCAGGCATCATAGGCCTCATCAATCAGCTGTCTGGCCATGTCCATTGCTCCCGGGTAGGAGATGAACTGGCCCATGGTGATCTGGTACATGGTGCAAATCGTGTTGACCACCGAATTGAAGATGATTTTTGCCAGACAGGTCCCCTCGAAGTTCTCGGTAAGGATCGGGTTCAGGTTGGCCGCCTTGAAGTCGGAGGCCATCTCCCGCTCCAGATCCGTGGTCTTCTCGGTCATGGCACAGAGGTGCATGGAACCGGCCCCGGACTTGCCTATGAAGTCCACATCCCCCGGTCCGTTCAGGACCGTGCCAATCATGGCCGTGCCCCCGTAGATTCGTTCCTTGGGGAAGTACTTGAGCATCTTGTCGAAGTGACCCCATCCGTTCATGGCCGAGAAGACGACCTGGTGGTCCTTGAAAAGGTGGGCGCACCTGTCCAGGACCTCCTCCAGTTGCATCTGCTTGAGCATGATGATCCAGACATCAGGGTCGCCCTGATAGTCCTCCGGAGTGAAAATGTTGATGGGAACCAGATGGCGGCCTTCATGGTCACGTGAGACGTAGACCCCGCCTTGATCGCGCACCTTATCGACATTGGGCATCCAGGTATCGACGAAGTCCACCTGCAACCCCGCCTGCTCCTGGAGGAGCACACCCAATCTGTATCCCATGGCACCGGCACCCATCACCGCGTACTTCATTGCAATCAGCCTTCTTCGCTATTGATAGTCTGTGCGGATAAACGTCCCCGGAGCCATCGGACCCCGGGGAGTTACTGGCAGTATGCAGACGGCGGAGCAAACAAGGTCGGGGTCCGTTCGGATGTTGGACGGAATGGTCGATTAGGCAGTTCCGAAAGTCACACCGGCGCTGGTGGGACGAAACCACGCAACAGCCCCGCTCAGGAATCCTGACGGCGGGCCTTGAAGAAATGCGAGAGGAGGTCGGCACAAGCCCCCTCCTCCACTCCGCCTATGACCTCGGCCATGGGTCCGGTGTGGGGGTCGCGGGGAATATCCCAGACCGACCCGCAGGCACCCATCTTGGGGTCCCATGCACCGAAGACCACACGGTCGAAATGGCAGGCCAGGATTGCCCCTATGCACATGGGGCAAGGCTCCAGCGTGACGACCATGGTACAGCCCGACAGGTCCCAACCCCGGTCACCGTCGGTCCTGTCGGCAGGGCCATGGGCCGAGGCGGCCTGGGTGATGGCCTCCATCTCGGCATGAGCCAGGGGCCTCCCCTGGGCCTGCCGACGGTTGCAACCTCGACCCATCACTTGCCCACGAGCGTCCAGGACCACGGCCCCCACAGGGACGTCGCCCTGGTTGGCCGCCTGTTCAGCCAGATCCAGGGCCTGGCCCATGGCCTTCTTCCAAGATTCGTGCACAGGGCCAGTCTGGCAGTCCAACCTGACAGGCTCCACCGGACCGGCCCCGTGCTTTTCGACTCAGGACCGGCCGCTCAACATGTCGGCGATGCTGCGCCGCACATGGCGGAAGTGGTTGGCCCGACCGTGCTGCCCGTACCCATGCTTGGCCAGGAAGGATCGAATCAGCTTGTCGCCCTCACTGAAGATGAGGGCCGTCAGGCCGATGCCCAGGCAGATCAGCCACTGCGTACCGGTCAGCGGGGCCATGCCCAGCACGGACGCCACCGGAGCCAGGTACATGGCACCGGCGTGAATGCCCAGGGCCACGAACGATGCAACCAGGAGGAACTTGTTGTCGAGCGGATTGAGCTGGATGATCAGCTTCTTCTCGGATCTGGCGGACATGGCGATGAAGAAGTTGAAGAGCACCAGGAGGGTCAGCGCCATGGTCCGGGCCACGGTCAGGCTCATCCCCCTGTCGAGGTTGGACCGGAAGAGGACCAGGATGCAGGTGGCCATCCAGAGGCCGCAGACCGCCAGACGAATCCAGAGGACACGAGAGAGCAGACCCTCTTCGGCCGAGCGGGGCGGGGATTCCAGCTCGTCCCCATCACCGGGCTCAAAGCCCAGGGCGATGTCCTGGACACCGTTGGTAACGAAGTTGATCCAGAGCATCTGGAGGGGAAGGAAGAGGAGCGGCTCCTCGGCGATGACATTGACACCGACCGCAATCATGGCAGCGGCCGCGGTGGAGAGGAGGAAGTAGGCCGAACCACGTATGGCCTTGAAGGTGGCCCTCCCCTGCCGGACGGCCTGGGTGATGGTGATGAAGTTGTCATCGGTCAGAACCACATCGCTGGCCTCACGGGCCACGTCGGTGCCGGATTCACCCATGGCGATGCCCACCGAGGCGGCCTTGAGGGCCGGGGCATCGTTGACGCCGTCACCGGTCACAGCCACCACGTGCCCCTCGTCCTGGAGGGCTTCGACGATGCGAAGCTTGTCCTGGGGCGAGACCCTGGCGGCGATGGAGGTCTCGCGCAGACGGGCACGGAGAACTTCGTCACTCATCTCCAGCATCTCACTGCCGGTCAGGGTCTGCTCGGTGTGCTCCAATCCCAGGCGCTTGCCGATGGCGGCGGCGGTCACCGGGTGGTCACCGGTTATCATGACGACCCTGATACCGGCCTTGGCGCAGTCGGCTATGGCCTCGCGGACACCGGGGCGGGGCGGATCCAGCATTCCTTCCAGACCGAGGAAAGTCATGTCGTGGGCCTGCTTGTGGTCTTTCAGGTCTTCATCCGGGTCGATGGTCCGGCTGGCAACGCCGATGACGCGCAACCCTTGGGAACCCATCATCTTGTAGGAGGCATGGACCGCATCCTGGTCCAGGGGAATCCGGTTCCCGTCCGGGCCGACCATGGTCGTGCTCATGGACATGATCGCATCGGGCGCCCCCTTGACGTACTGGGTCAGAGTCCCGTCCGGATTGCGTCGGATGGTCATGGAATGGAGAAGTTCAGGTTCATAGGGGGTCTGGGAGGCGATCGGGGAATCCAGTTCCTCCCGGGTCACGGCCCCTGTCTGATCGGCGACCCGGGCCATGGCCATATCGACCGCATCACCGCTGTACCGGATTGTTCCGTCCTCGTCGGCCTGTCGGTGGGCCTCGTTGGTCAGGGCTCCTCCGCGCATCAGAGCCATGAAGGCCCAGGTACGGGGATCGTCGGCACCGTCAGCACCGATCTGATCGACCTGGATCGGGTCTCCCCCTCCCAGGGTGCACTGTTCAACGGTCATCCGGTTCTGGGTCAGGGTGCCGGTCTTGTCGGAACCAATCACCGTGATGGAGCCCAGGGTCTCAACGGCCGGCAGGGACCTCACGATGGCGTTGTAGTCGGCCATCCGGGAAACACCCAGGGCCATGGCCACGGTCAGAACGATGGGCAGGGCCTCGGGCATGGAAGCCACGACCAGGGAGACGGCGGAGAGGAAGGCCTCGGTCGCGTCCCCGTTGATGATGGCTCCACCGATGAAGACGAAGACGGCCACCAGGATCACCGCCACGGCGATGCCGACCTCGGTGCGGTGGATGATTCGCTGGAGCGGAGTACGCCCCTTGGCCACATGGACCAGATCATTGATTTCGCCCAGCTCGGTGTCCGAACCGGTGGCGACGACCAGTCCCCTGCCACGTCCGCTGGTGACCATGGTGCCCGAGAAGGCCATGCACTTGCGGTCGCCCAGGGAGGCATCCTTGTGAACAGCGTCCGTACTCTTCTTGGCCTCATCGCTCTCGCCGGTCAGCATGGCTTCGTCGATGCGGAGTTGAAGGGCCTCAACCAGCCTGAGATCGGCTGGGACCCGGTCACCGCTCTCCAGCACCACCAGATCACCGGGGACCAGGTCGGCCGCATCGATGTCCTGAAGCCGTCCATCGCGCATGACCCGGGTGGTGGGCGTAGCCAAGGAGGTCAGTGCCTCTACGGCCTTGTCCGCCTTGGATTCCTGGTAGTAACCGATGATGGCATTGAGGAGGAGGACGATGAAGATGGCTGCTGCATCGACATAGTGTTTGAGGAAGATCGTGACGATGCCGCAGACAATCAGGACGGCAATCAGGGGGCTGGTGAACTGCTCCAGGAAGAGTCGCCACTTGGGCTTGGTCTCTGCCTCGGCCAGGGTGTTCTGCCCGAAGATATCCAGGCGGCGGCGACTCTCCTGCTCGCCCAGACCCTGGTCGCTGGTTTTCAGCGTGGTCATGGCCTCGCTGGCGTCGAGGCTGTGCCAGGCCGTATCTTGCAGTTGTGTGTTCCCTGTCTGCTCCAGGGATGTGTTCCGTGGTTCGTTGGTTGGCGGGTTGGTCGGATTTGTCATATCGGCCAGGCCTTTCCATGTGGATTGGTCGTACTGTCCGTAGTGCGTAAGGCATCCGTGAATGCCTTGGTGAGGGGCCCAGGTGGCCAGTTACCATTCAGCTGACGCGGGCGGGTATGGAGCCCAGGCGTCCTGAGGACATGTTGTTGTCTGTCGGTTCGGTTTGCAGCCGGCCCATCATGCGGGGGTCATGATGGATATGGAGTGCGGCGGACTTGTTTGTGAAAGCCGCCGGTACACGTTCGGGGTCCAGCGCCTTGACCGACCCTTGCAATGGTACAGATTCAAGGATTCAGGATGAGCGCCGGGGCTTGAAGGCAGTCCACATCTTCACACATTTACGCCAGTCGCGAGCGCCGGGAAACCCTGGCGACCGATACCGTCCGAATCGGCCCGACAGACAAGTTGTGGGTTTGGCACCGATACGCAGAATTTTCCCTCTGTGGATAATTCAATTCCGTATACTGAAATCGGTAAGGTACGGGAACAAACTCCTCCCTGCTGGTTCGGCCCCATCCCAAGTTTCATCCCGGGCACGATGATATCGGGAATCCGCCAGACGCATGGCATGGGTGGGGCTTCCGAGCGAAGGAGGCAGCCAGTGGAAGTGTTCGTCCTGATTCTGTGCGTCGTGGCCGCCGTCCTTATATCCTCCTTTGTTTCACGGTTCATCCCCAGGGTCTCGACTCCCCTGGTACAGATCGCCCTCGGCGCGATCATGGCCTGCCTGCCGGTTTTCCCGGAAATGCAGCTGGACCCGGAACTCTTCATGGTCCTCTTCATCGCCCCCCTGCTCTACCTCGAGGCCCACACCATCAACAAGGTGGAACTCCTCAAGGACATCCGCTCCTCCTTGTCCCTGGCAATCGGTCTGGCCGCCCTGACCATGGTCATGGTCGGGGTCATCCTGCACGCGGCCTGGCCCATGTTCCCCCTGGCCGCAGCCGTGGCACTCGGCGCCGCCCTGGGACCGACCGATGCGGTGGCCGTTTCATCCCTCGGCAAGAGCGCCGACCTGACCGCCAGTCAACGGTCCACCCTGGCCGGCGAATCCCTCTTCAATGACGCCACCGGAGTCATAGGCTTCCAGTTCGCCATTCTGGCCACGGTCACCGGCTCATTCTCCATGACCCACGCCCTTCTGGAGTTCGTCGTGGAATTCGTGGGCGGCATCGGATTCGGCATCATCATGGGCTTCCTGGTCAATTGGATCTTTGAATCCGCCCGCCGGATGGGCTGGGAGACCACGACCACCAGAATCCTCCTGGAGCTCTTCCTGCCTTTCGTGATCTACCTGGTCGGCCAGAACGTTCTGCATGTCTCCGGGGTCCTGGCCGTCGTGGCCACCGGCCTCATGGCCCGGTTCGACCACACGGGCGTCGGCCCCAACACCTCCAAGGCCAACATCGTCTCCACCAGCGTTTGGAAGGTCCTTTCCTTCAGTCTGAACGGGGCCGTCTTCATCATCCTGGGCATGCTTCTGCCCACGGCGATGGGCACCAGTTGGCGTGACCGCCGGGTCAGCAACTGGATGCTCGTAGCCACCATCGTCGTAGTGGCCCTGACGGTCATCCTCCTCCGGTTCCTCTGGGTGACGACCGTACTGGTTTTCGCCAGGGACAAGGAGACCGGGAGGCGCCGCCCCATGACCGCCCGGCGCTGGCGTTCGGCCGCCGTCATGACCTTCGGAGGCCCCAAGGGAACCATCACCCTCTCCCTGGCGCTGACCATCCCCTACACCATCTCCAACGGAAACCCCTTCCCCATGCGCAACGAGCTGATTTTCGTAGCCGCTGGGGTCATCATCGTCACCCTGGTCCTGGCCAACTTCGCCCTGCCCCTGCTTGCACCCTCCCGTCAGACGGAGGTACCTGCCCAGCAGGTGGAGAAGTCCATCGACGTTCTGCGCAGAACCATCAGGGAGCTTTCGACCAGGATAAACGACGAGAACCGCCTGGCCATCCAGCACGTCATCAAGCAGTACAACCATCGAATCGCCAAGCTCAAGTCGGAGATTGGGCAGTACTCCCCCAAGGAATTCGAGGACCTGCAGGTCCAGACCATGGAGTGGGAGCAGGATTACATGGCCGAGCGGCTGAGCCGGATCGAGGATGCCGCCGACCAGATTGAAACCCGCCTGAACCAGGAGCCGAAAGGTAACCAGGAGAAGAGTGCCCCGGCAGCTGCAGACACCTTGAACGACACAGCCGACGCACCCTCCGCTGCGGTTGGGGCCGATACGGAGGATGCCGCGGCCAGGGTCCCCCAGTCCGAGGAAAGGACTGTGCCCGAAGCCGGGAACCCCTCCCCCGCGGTCGATGATGCTGCGCCGACCGGCCAGTTGCCTGCGGGCACCGCCGCCGACCGGGATGCCGATGCGGACATGACCCGCAGCCTGCAGAAGGCCGAACAGGCTCGCGATAACGCCGAAGGGGAAATCCGCAGGCCCGAGGAAATCCAGGCGAGCGAGGATCAGAACCGTCTCTTGGAGCTACGTTGCCAGGAGCAGGCCGCCAGGAAAATCCTGTCAACCATCTCCTCCTCCCTCTTCCATCTGGACAAGGGCGGGGAGATTCGCTGGCGCACATATACAGCACACAGACGGGTACGCGGCCTCGTCCGCAGCATCTTCTACCGTCTAAGGCACAAGACGTTCAAACTCAGCGAAAACAAGGTCTTCTTGGCAGGACGCCATCTCCAGGCGGAGATGAACCATTTCCTGATTGAGAAGCTCTACGCCGAGCTGGGCAAGGGACGGTTCAAGACCGAGGACCTCCTGACCACCATCATCAACCACCAGATGATCGAGTCCTCCGCTGAGGGCCGGACCGATTACTCCGGCATGCCCGCCGTCAGGGATAACGTGGAGGAGGCCAAGCACGAGGGTTACGCCATTGAACTGGGCCAGATACAGGACATGTTCGAGGCCGGTGAGATCTCCCGCTCCCTTGCCAAGGAACTGCGCCGCAACGTATACGTCATGCAGGTGGATGCGGACTCGGCCCTCTGATTACATGAGTCCCGAGCTGACGTTGATGTCTGCCAGCCACTGGCGCAGGTCGTTGAGCTCACGGATGTCAACACTATGGTCCAGGTGGTCGTACTCATGGGCCTGCAGCCAGGTGTGCTCGTCCAGCCAGGCCGCCAGGGCCCTGAACTCATACTTGGGAACGATCGTGTCCTCGGAACCGAAACCGAAGAAGACCGGCTTCTCCAAATCCGCCAGGCGGGCATCGGCAGGGGCCGTGCCCTCCACCAGTCCGGGGGCCAGGAATCCTGAAAGGCAGACCGAGGCCCGGTAACGCTCCGGATTGACCCTCAGCAGATGGACCGCCAGCATCCCTCCCTGGGAGAAACCCATGACCACAACCTGCCTGTCGGCGGGAATGTGCTCCCCCACCCACTCGTCTATGGCCTTGGCCGCGGCATATCCGTCCCGGTCCAGATTCTCCCGCTCCGGGCGCATGTCGTGGAACCAGGTGTATCCGGGGCCGAACATCCCCTTCTCGCTGCCCGGTACCACCATGGGGGCCCTGAGGGAGATTGAATCATTGTAGGGAGCCACGTAGCGCATCAGATCCGCCACGTCCTCCTCGTTGGAACCCCAGCCGTGCATAATCAGGAAAAGTGGGCGGCTGGTATTGGCGGCGGCCTCCTTACGGGAATACAGGGCGTACTCCACCGTGAGCGGGTCACCGAATCGCCCGGGAACCGCTGTGGACTCCCTGCCAATCAGGCCCGTCCGGTCTTCTGCGCCTTTCCCACCGTCACTGATTGCTTCAGCATTACCCATACCTCCACGATACCGTCCGCCGGAGGTGAATGCACGATAGGACCGAACGGCAATCCTGGTTGAGACCGCATAATGTAGTGCACCCATGCGGGGCAAGGCAATCACAATGAGACAGTACGAGAGACGAGGCAGACAGCTACCGCCGAACGGACGGAGCCGAGATGATAAAAGCGACCAAGGCTCCGGGTCAACAGTGATTCGGCGCCTTGTCTTCTCTGTTTTAACGTTCGGATTCCAGGGATTGGATCTGTCCACCCCAATCCGCCTGGAGCCTGGACATCTGGTCCGCGTTACCGATGACCACCCACCGTTTGCCCGAAAGCAGTCGCATATCCGAAACGGAAAGAGCCTCACCACCACCGAATCGGTCCAAGAGATTCGCGGCCTGGGAACGAATGGGCCCCTTGGCCAGGGACGCAGCGGAATCATTGTTGAAGACCGCATATGCAACCTTGTTGCTGGCGCAGTACCTGACGTGGGAGACCCCGACGAACCTGTCCACACCGGCTTCCTGCCATCCCGAAGAACAGGAGCCCACAGCCCGATCTATGCCCTGGGTCATGGCCTGGGCTGAATCAATCGGAGCAGCATCGACCTCCTTGGCCTTGATCAGCCCCTGCGGATGACCCTCGGCGATGACCAACCCCGCAACCGTGAAGAGGACCCCACACAGGAGGAGGATGATTCCACCCGAGCCCACAGAACGGTGCCGGCCCGCAGGCATATATGTGTGCCTGGCAACAATGACCAGGACCACCGTCAGGAGGGCAAACCCCAGGGAGGCACCCGCCCAGGCGGAAATCGCAACCCGACCGATGACCCCCAGCCTGGTCGGCGCAACGGCATGGGCCAGGAGGGCAAGCCCGGCCAGGACCGAGACCAGACCGGTAATGATGGCGAGCCTGGCCCAGATGTTGGCATGCTGAACCTGAACGGGACGCTCGTCGATATAAGGGCCAGGAGGATAGGCAGCGGGCAAGCCCTCGCCGTATTCGCCGTCCGTCAACTGCTGATCGAGCTGGTTGAATCCATCAGCCATACGACTCACCGCCCTTCCGCCCAGGCTTCATCGACTTTCGATACTGCCCAGTCTATGGTCGGTACGCGCACGAAACCCTCCAGGCGGGCAATGATTCACCATCCTGTCAATTCCGCCGACGGGCGGGGCGCGGCTCAACCCTTGGTGGAGCGGGGGTCCTCCTTGCCAATGGTCCTCTTGTCGCGCACCTGATTGGCTCCCTTCTTGTGGACGTTGACCTCGCCGCCACCGGACCTGTCCGCATAGACCTTGGCCTGCTTTGCTGCCTCCGCCTGGGTGGCAAAGGTCTTGGAGGCGCGTGAGGCCCCGGCCCTCTTGACGCTCCAGACGTCACGCCCCTTCTCGAATTGCACGTGATAATCAGCCATGATGACTTCCTTTCAGTACCTCGCTGTACTTACTCATCATCCACCGCCGACCCAGGGCGCAAGTGCTCCGACACGCCTGCCCCCTGCACGGAAATCGTCGGGCAGATTCGCCACATTCCACGAGCCTGGACTGGCCGCCCAAGCCGATTTAGACCGGCGCATATCGCAATCCGCCACAGATAGGCACGATTCCCCAATTGAGCAGGCCAAGAGATACAAGAACAGAAACTGAATATAAAGGAAGGGAAAATCGAACCACGAGGGAAATGGAATCTCCGAGAGCGGGCGACGGGAATCGGACCCGCCTCTGAAGCTTGGGAAGCTTCCATTCTACCAATGAACTACGCCCGCAGTCGCACCGTCAGTACTTCGTATGAACAGCACGCAGGTCTTTATGATAGCAGTTCCTGAGGATACGCGCGAGTCCGCTCCCCAGGCCGTGGCGGCGTCCACACTGGCACCGGCCCGCGCTCTGGGTCCGGACCGCCCCGGCAAGACCACTATGGCCTTGGGCTGGTGGCACCCGGATATGCCGCCGACTGCCTGCTGTCGAATCCTGGGGGTTTCAGTGCAGACCGCCATCTGCGACGGCCACAGGATTGAAGCCTGAGCACACGGCCCACAGCCCACCAAATCCCGTCAGCACCCCAAACGGTTCAGTAGCCGATTTGGCTACCTGCCCCGCCTTCTGCATCCACCTGGGTCTGGCCCATCTCCTGGCTCATGCGCATAAGGCGGGCGATGCGCTCATCAGTAGGCGGGTGGGTGGAGAAGAGTCTGCTGAATCCCTCGGCCGAGAAGGGGTTCTCAATCATCATGGCGGCCGCGCTCTGAGTACCGGAGGTCTGTGGCATGGGCACGGCCTGGGCACCATAGGAGATCTTGTTCAGGGCGGACGCCAGGGCGGCCGGATCACCGGTCAGGCGGCTCCCATCCTCATCAGCGTCATATTCACGTGTACGGGAGATGGCCATCTGAATCAGGGAGGCGCCCAGAGGGGCCAGGATGGAGCTGATCAGAACACCAATCAACCCCAGGGCTCCTGTCGAATTATCCCGTTCACGGTCGCTACCACCGCCGAAGTACATCAGGGAGTACCCCAGATACGTGATGACCGTGGCCATGGCCGAAGCAATTGCCGAGGTCAGGATGTCGTGGTTGTAAACGTGCATGAGTTCATGCCCCAGCACGCCCCGAATCTCGCGTTCGTTGAGGATGCGCAGGATTCCCTGGGTGCAGCAGACGGCTGCATGGCGCTCATTGCGGCCGGTGGCGAAGGCATTGGGCGATTCGGTCGGGGCAACGTAAATCCTGGGCATGGGCTTGCCTGCACGGCCCGAGAGTTCCCGGACAATCCGATAGAGCTCCGGGGCCTCCTGTTCACTGACCGGCTGGGCGTGCATGGAAGCGATTGCCACCTTGTCGGAAAACCAGTAGGACCCGAATGTGGTGGCCAGACCGACGATGATGTAAACGCCCAGGGTCCCCTGCCGACCTCCGGTCAGCCACCAGATCAGCATAATGACAGCCCACATGAGGGCAAACAGCAAGGTCGTTTTAAGACCGTTGAAATGCCCGTGAACCTTCAGCTTGCCATCCATGAGTCATATGTTAGTCTGCGTTGCTGGATTTTGACTGAATAGAAACTGTGCGGTCCCACCATGCATGGCGAGACTGCACCATCGACCCCGCGGAAAGCAGTGGGGCTGAAAATCCGCCCTAAGCGCCACCCTCCAGGGTCCTCCTCCGGAACTACTCGCCGTGGGCCAAACTTCTGAGCTTATCGGGGTCGGTGACCTTGATGTGCTCACGCCCAACCTTGGCGCCCTCGGCACGTTCGTAGGCGTCAACCCGCTTCCAGCCGGCGAAGTCGATGGGGGTTATCCCCTTGGAGGCCAGGAGACGGTCGATGGAATCGTCGGCACGGTCGGGGGCCAAACGGCCATGGGACTCAGTGGAGGCCAGATCATCCAGCATGTTGCCGATGGTCTCGAGGGCATCGGACTTCGTGGATCCAATCAGGCCTACCGGGCCGCGCTTGGCCCATCCCGTAGCATAGAGGCGATCGATCGGGTGACCACCCTCGGCCTGGGGGGCGGAGCAGACCCGACCATGTTCGTTGGCCAGGGTGTACCGGGAGAAGTCGTAGGGGATGCCACTCACCTCGGCAGGCTTATAACCGATGGCATGGTAGACCGCCTGGACCGGGCACTCCTCGTACTCGCCGGTTTCGCCCATAACACCCTCGGGGGTCACCTCGGTCTTCTCCAGGCGAATGCCGCTCACCTTGCCGTCCTGACCCAGAATGGCTGCCGGCATCCGGTTGAAGTGAATGCAGAATCGACGGTCGGCCGGGTTGCCCTCGAAGTCGACGCCGCCATCCGCTTCCATGTCTTCGGCCATGTCCTTGATGGCGTAGAGCTCCTCCAGCATCTGCCTGGTCAGCTTGTCCTGTGCGGCCAGGTCGATGGTCTCCGGATCAAGGTCGAAATCCTCATCGTCAAGAACAATCTGAACCCCGGGCAGCTTCTCCAGCTCGCGCAGCTCCTGGACGGAGAACTTGGCCTGGGCCGGGCCGCGGCGGATGAACATGTGGAGCTCGCGGGCCTTGTTCCCCTTGATGCCCTCGTACACGTTATCGGGGATATCGGTGCCCAGAAGATCATCTGCACGGCGCATCAGAATCCTGGCCACATCCATGGCCACATTGCCGCCGCCTATCACCGCCACCTGTTCGGCATCCAGGGGCCACTCCCGACCCGCTGTCGGGTATCCGTCATACCACTCCACGAAGTGGGCGGCACCGTATACGTGATCCAGGCTGTGCCCCTCGATCTCCAGAGGACGGTCGTCCACGGCACCAGTAGCGAAGAGGACCACGTCATAGCGGTCCCTCAGGTCATCAAGGGAGACATCACGGCCGAATTCCACATCCGCATAAAGGTGGATATCGGGGTTATCCAGCGTCTTTTCCAAGGCCCCGGCGATGTACTTGATGCTGGGGTGGTCAGGCGCTACACCGTATCGGACCAGGCCGAAGGGAACCGGCAGCTTCTCGAAGAGGTCGATGCGGGCACGGTTGCCAAGCCCGAGCTCGTCACCCTTCTCCTTGAGCTGACGAAGAAGAATGTCCGAAGCGTAGACCCCGGCAGGGCCGGCACCCACGACTGCAACACGCAACTGCCCATCGGCTACGTCGCCGGTCGGAGAGGCTGAATTGTTGGAATCATTGACCTTGTTATCGCTCATGCCGACCAGCCTAACGTAAAGTCGGAATCCGCAACAGACAGGGTCGGAGTCACTCCCCGGGACTTTCACCAAATTTTGGCAGCCCTGTTTTCCCTGGATGGAGTCGCAGGTGTGCCTCTCCAGCCGGACGAGGGCAGGTCACCGTTTCACCCGCAAGGATGCCACACCCGGGCCCGGGGAATACCAGAAGGGTTCAGTCCCCGTCAAGGAGCGCGGTCAGTGCCCAGAGGATGGAGACCACGTCGATGGCCTCCTGCATGAAGGCACCGACGACAACCGGAATCAGGTCGAAGGCCGCACAAAGCATGCCTACTGTGGCCAGGGAGAGTCCGGCCAGGACCGCCTGAAGCATGACCCGTTTGGTTCGGCGGGCAATGGCGATGGACCTGGGCAGACTGGCGATATCGTCATTCATGATGACCGCCTGGGCCGATTCGGAAGCCGCCGTCGTGGTTCCGTCGGTAATGGCCATGCCCACATCGGCCGCGGCCAGGACCGGGGCATCGTTAACCCCGTCACCCACCATCAGCGTGATGGATCGGGTTATCGATTCACCGACGAATTTCGAGAGCCACCGGTCCCACCAGGGTTCCCGGTTGGGCTCTGCTTTTGCAGCCTCGGCAATCAGGTCTGCCTTGTCCTCGGGGAAGAGGCCAGCATGGACGTCACTGATGCCCACCTGGTCGGCGATGACCCGGGCCGATTCCTCCTTGTCGCCGGTCACCATGGAGAGGCGTTCTATACCCAAGGCGCGAAGGTCGGCAATGGTCTGCGCGGCATCATCCCTGGGTACATCCTTCATGACAATCCGCGCCGTCACATCCCCGTCAATGGAGACGTAAGCAGCCATCTCGTCAGGGGCGAGAGGTGCAAAGGCACTCTCTGAGACAGCCGGGTCACCGCCGGATACATAGGCCATGCGGCCCACACGCACCGTGTGCCCGTCAATGAGCCCCCGGACCCCGTTACCGGCCTCCTCCTGAACATCCTGGGCCTTGAAGCGGGCATCTCCCTGACGAATCCGCCCCTCCTCAACCCGGTTGCCTGCCGCCGTGATGCCGTTGGCCAGGATATGGACCGAATAGGACTCAACGGCCCCGGCCATGGCCAGAACCTGCCCGGTCTCCCATTCGGCGTTCTGCTGGTCGGCCATGTCAACGTGGGTGACCTGGGGCCGCTTGACCGTCAGGGTGCCCGTTTTGTCAAAGAAGATGTGCGAGACCCGGCCCAGGTTCTCAATGACATCCTGGGTCTTGATCAGGAGTCCGGCCTTGGCCAGTCTGCCGGAACCGGCCATGTAGGCCACCGGAGCGGCAATCAGCAGGGGGCAGGGGGTGGCCAGGACCAGGACCTGGGCAAAGCGGGTCGGTTCCCCGGAGATGATCCAGGCCACGCAGGCGATGATGAAGGCCAGAACCGTAAAGGGAACGGCCATCAGGTCGGCCGTCTTGACCACGGCCGCCCGGGAGGATTGGGCCGAGCGGACCAGGTTGAGAATCCGCTGGTACTGGGAATCCCGGGAGAGCTGCCTGGCCCTCATCAGGAAGGTGCCCGAACCGTTGACCGCACCGGACATAATCTGGGAACCCTCGTAGAACTGCCGGGGCATGGGTTCCCCATTGATGGTCGAAAGGTCCAGGGTTGCCGAGGGGCTGACCATCTCGCCGTCGACAGGCACGGTCTCTCCGGGTTTGACCACCAGGAGGTCGTCCAGAGCCACCTGAGCCACCGGGACGGTCTTCCAATCCGATTCCTCGGGCAGGCTGTGCCCATCAATCCGGGCCTCCCTGCCGCCATCGACCACATGGGCCACCTGGGGCGCCGCCTCGACCAGGAGGGTCAGGTTGCCTTGGGCCCTGTTGTTGGCGTATTGCTCGATTGCGTCGCCCGAGTAGAGCATGAGAACCACGGCCCAGCTGGCCCAGTACTGCTTGACGGCCAGGGTGGAAAGAATGGCCACCACCGCCAGGATATCCACGCCGACGTGACCATGACGGACGTCGTCTATCATTCCGCGAAGGGTGTCAATAAGGGAAATGGCGACCAGGATCGTAACAACCCACTGAGCAATCACCTGATGGGGCCGCCATAGCAGGCCCATGGCCAGACCGCAGGCCAGGACCAGCCAGAGCATGGGTACCTTGGAGGCAAAGGACAGGATTTTCTTCATCACCGCTCCCGGAGGTCGACAGACGACGAGGCGCCGATGGATGCCCCTCGCTTCTCCCGTCCACCCTATATCCAGATGTGTTTCCCCGAGCCGAACGACATGAGGAAAGACCGACTGCCCGCATGGCGAGCGCCGCAGGACCATTCCGTGGATTTAGACGGGAGAAGCTGAGGCGATGAAAACAGGTGGGGTTCCCGGACACCAGCCTATGATGTCCAGAAACCCCACCTGTCAGAGCGCTCTACCCTGCCTTCGGGGCGCGAATCGCTACCCCACGGCGCGAACGGTCACACTCGGGAAAAGCGTTCTCCGGTTCACTGCCCGAAGAAGAACCCGAAGGGATCCTGCGGGTTGTTTCCGTTACCGCTACCGGAATCATCCTGTCCGGAACCGTCATCACCGGAACTCCTCTTATTGGACTTGGGCCTGCCTTGCACGGCCTGCTCTTCCTGGTCGAGGGTGATATTCAGATCGACGGCCTGGTTGTTGCGCACAACCGTAATCTTGGCCGAACTGCCGTAGGCCGCGGCCCGCACATATCCCAGGAGGGAGTAGTTGTTGTTGACCGCATTGTCGTTGAAGGCCACGATGGTGTCGCCGGTCTTGATGCCCGCCTTTTCCGCGGGGGAACCGGCGACCACCTTGTTGACCTTGGCACCGCCACGGGTGACCCCATCGGCCTCGACCGTGCCGCTGGTAATGGTCACGCCCATGGAGACGTGCCTTGCCTTGCCGTTCTTGATGATCTCCTCGGAGATCCTCTTCACCAGGTTGGAGGGGATGGCGAAGCCGATGCCGATGGAACCCGCCTCGGACTGTGAGGAGGCCATGGATGCGATGGAGGAGTTGATACCGATGACCTGACCGGCGGCATTGAACGTAGGACCGCCCGAATTACCGGGATTGATGGCCGCATCCAGCTGGATGGCGTTGGTCACGACGGGGTTGTTGTTGCTCTCATCCATGACCGAAACAGGGCGATTCAAGGCCGATACGATACCCGTGGTGGCTGTGTTCTCATAGCCGAGCGGGTTTCCGATTGCCATGACATCCTCACCGACGGCCAGCTGGTCCGAGTCGGCGTACTGAATCGGTTTCAGGTCACTCGGGGCCTTTTCCAGGGCGATGACCGCCAGGTCGGCCGTGGTATCCACCCCGACCACCTTGGCTGTATATATCTGGCCATTGGACAGGGTGACATTGATCTCCTGGGCACCATCGACCACGTGGTTGTTGGTGACCACATGGCCCTGGTCGTCAATGACCGCACCAGAGCCTGCACCCACACCGTTGTTGACCTTGACCTGAATGGAGACCACGGAGGCGGAGACATCCTTGCTGATGGCCTGCCAGTCAGGGGCCTTCCCGCCCTCGATCTTGGCGGTCCCCTGCCCGGAGGAGTTGGAGGAGATCCCGCTCAGGCTGGATGAGCTGGGAAGACTGACCCAACCGTTGGAGAGGGCGGCCCAACCAAGACCCAGCATCAGGGCCGCAGCGACCAGAGCCGCCACCACGGCGGTGAAGACATACTTGCCGGAGCCACTCAAGGAACCCCCACGCATGGAGCCGTCAGGAGCCTTGCCGTCGCCACCCGGAGGGAAGGACCCCTGACCCTGTGCGGCAGGCCGACCGAAGACGGGGTATGGAGCACCCGGACGGTTACCAGCGGGGGCACCACCATTGGCGGGCTGCCCGAAGACTCCGCGCCCACCGGGCTGGCCCTGTTGGCCCGAGGCGGGCTGTTGCCCGGGTTGACCCTGTTGATTCTGCTGGGTCTGCTGGGTCCCGGGTGCGGTCTGTCCGGTCGGGGCATAGGCACCATACAGCGGAGCCGGACGATAGTAGGCCTGCCCCACCTGCTGTGGCCGCGCATCCTTCGACGCATCGGATGACGAAGTGGGAGTTCCACCCGCACCGGGAGTTCCAGGATCCGCGTTGAGGGACTGGGCCGACACCCCGTCCCCGTTCTCCGGGACTATATCCATCGGGTTGGGTGCGTAATCGGTCGAAGCCGCTTGCGGCTGGGCGATGGGCTCGGGCCGGCCCATCTGGCCGGCTCCATCCTGCTTGACGGGTTCACTTCGTTCTGCGGACTCCTGCTGGTTGGGTGCCTCAGCCCGCGAATCGGCAGTCTCGTTCTCGATATGGCCGGTCTGCCATGACTGGTTCCCATCCGACCCCTTCCAGGGTTCGGGCCTGTTCTCTTCAGCCATTCCTGCTCCTTCGAATCAACTCTATGCACTGCCTATTGCTTGGCCGCTCCTGATAATCTACCCCGGCAACCCGCGATATTCGTTGATTATACGTAGGCTATCGGGTCCTTATTATCATCCGAACCGCTATCAGACTAAGACAGGTGGCCTGGATGATTTCTGAACGTTCCATGAAAGCGGATTGTGACCTTCCATCCAATCTGCCGAGAGCGTGCCTCCTGGTGGCGAATCGCTTAGCCATGCTTTTGGATACAGTGAAACCATGACCTTCCTCATGAATCCCCTGGGAGCGGAACCCGGTCGACCGGGCGACCGTTCCGCCTTCTCGTTCGAAGCCATCACCCAACTGCCCTCCGCTGCAGACGGACTGGGCCGCGAGGGGCGGCGGTACGGCCGGACCGGAATCATCCATACCCCCCACGGCGATATTCATACGCCGGCTTTCATCCCTGTGGCCACCCAGGCCGCCATGAAGGCCGTGCTGCCCGAGCAGATGCGCGAAATGGGTGCCCAGGTGCTTCTGTCGAACGCCTTCCATCTCTTTGAACGTCCCGGCGAGGATATTCTGGACCAGGCAGGCGGACTTGCCCGGTTCATGAACTGGGATGGCCCCACCTACACGGATTCCGGCGGATTCCAGGTCCTCTCCCTTGGAGCGGGATTCAAAAAGACCCTGGCCATGGATGTGACCGGAATGCAGTCCGACGAGGTCATCGCCGAAGGGAAGGAACGCCTGGCCTTCGTCGATGAGGACGGAGTCACCTTCAAATCACCCCTGAACGGGGACCAGCACCGATTCTCTGCCGAGATATCCATGGGAATCCAGCACAAGATCGGGGCCGATGTCATGTTCGCCTTCGATGAGTTGACCACCCTGATGAACACGCGCTCCTACCAGGAGAAATCAGTGGAGCGGACCTTCCGGTGGGCCAAGCGGTGCGTGGCGGAGCATGAACGCCTGACCGCAGAGAGGACGGGAAAGCCCTATCAGGCCCTGTTCGGCGTCGTGCAGGGGGCCAATTACGAGGACCTCCGCCGCAAGGCCGCCGGTCAGATCGCCTCCCTGGACTTCGACGGGGTGGGCATCGGCGGGGCCATCGAAAAGCGGCTTCTGGGCCAGACCTGCGCCTGGATATGTGACGAGATGCCCGAGTCCCGGCCCAGGCACGTTCTGGGCATCGCCGCCGTGGACGATATCTTCGCCGGTGTGGAAAATGGCGGCGACACCTTCGACTGCGTGGCACCGGCCAGGTGTGGCCGCAACGGGGCCGTCTTCACCCGCGACGGCCGTTGGAACATCAAGCGCGCCCAGTTCAAGAACGACTTCAGGCCCATTGAGGAGGACTGCGACTGCTACGCCTGCACCAACTACTCCAGGGCCTATATCAACCACCTTCTGCGGGCTCGGGAATTCAACGGGTTCACCTTGGCCACCATTCATAATGAGCGCTTCTTCGTCCGCCTCCTGGACGAGATCCGCGCCTCCATCGATGGCGGCTATTTCGATGACTACAAGAAGGAGACCCTGGCAAGGTTCTACGCCAACGGATCCAGGGGGTAAAACCAACACGCTTGTAATTGCGCCACCTGCGGGGACATGCTATCATTTCTGTTTGTCTGCGAACGTGGCGGAATGGTAGACGCGCTGTCTTCAGGTGGCAGTGAGCGAATGCTCGTGAGGGTTCAACTCCCTCCGTTCGCACGGAGACGAAACGCCGTCGACAAGGGTCCTTCCCTGTCGGCGGCGTTTTCCATATCTTCAATCAATCAGGTGCCGGAAGCAGCACTCCCGGCATCTCACTTTTTATAGACCCTCCGGGTCTTCTTCGATGTCCTGATCATCGAAGACCTTCCGCCCACTGTAGAGGTCCATGTCCAGCTCGTTTTCCGTCCTGGCCACAATGACGGCCGTATTGGCGGCACCAGCCACGTTGACCAGGGTGCGGCCCATGTCGACCAACTGGGAGATGGGCTGCATGATGGCGATGAAGGGAACGGGCAGACCCGCCGCCGTGAACAGGGAGGTGGCGGTAATCGTGGCCGTACCGGGCACACCCACCGTCCCGACGGAAACCACCAGGGCGAAGACAATCAGAAGGGCAAAGCGCACGAAGGAGTACGAACCACCCTGGGCATTGATGGCGAAGACCGCCAGGAGGACCGGCCAAAGACCGGCGCATCCGGGCATACCCAGATTGGCGCCCAGGCTGGCCACGAAGGAGGCGGTCTCCTCCGGAACGCCGGCCGAGCGCAGCTGGCGGACGGTGACGGGAATGGTGCCGATGCTGCTCTCGGAGGTGAAGGCCACCACACCCGCAGGCCAGAGGGCCCGGAAGAAGGGCAGGGGGTTGACGCGTCCAACCAAGGCCAGAATCAGGGGCTGGGCCAGGAAGAGCTGAATGGCCAGTCCCAGGTAAGCCACCAGGAGAACACCCAGAAGAGGCAGGAGACTCTTGAGGCTACTGTTCCCGATGGCGGCCGCAATCAGGGAGAGGACAGCGTAGGGGGTAAAGCCGACGATGATCTGGGTGGCCTTGGAGAGCACCACATTGCCGGCCTCGACGAAGGCCTTGAAGGGGGCCACGCTCTTCTCGCCACGCGGGGTGGAAGCGGCCTTGTTCATGGAAACAGCCAGGAGGATGGCGAAGATCACAATCGGAATGACCTGGTTATTGGCCCAGTTATCGGCAAGATTCGACGGGAAGAGCCCTACCAGGGTATCGACCACACCGGGCACCTCGCGGGGTTTGACCCCCTTGGGCAGGGCCTGGTCAAACCCCTTGCCCACCTGGAAGAGCAGTCCGAGGACCAGAGCAATCACGGCTGCCGTGAAGGTATTGACCAGCAGGAGCACGATGGTCTTCAGGCTGATGTTCTTAAGCCTGCCGGCCCCGCCTATCCGCCCGATGCTGGCCACGATGCTGAAGAGCAGGAGGGGGACCACTATGGCCGATATGACCTTGGACCAGATGGCACCGAAGGCTCCCACGTAAGCGGTGTGGCCCGAGAAGCCAACCCCCACGATGATTCCCAGTACCGTGGCTATGATGACCCGCCAGCTGAAGTTGACCTTGGTCTTCTTGCTCAGCAGGGCCAGCCCTGCAAAAAGGACGACGACGACTATCAGAGCCGCCCAGTCCCAACTCGTTTCCGACATCGGATCTCCTCTTTTAGCAAACCTTCCCAGAGACCGGTCGGCCCAGGGGTGGGGTTTAATCTAGCAGGAGAAAAACGTAAGTTCATCCGGTTCGGGCCTAATGCATATATCTGTTGCTTATGAGGCGTTATTCCCGGACCGATCAGGCCGATTGAAAGGCGGTTGCCGACTAGGAGCGGACCAGGCGGGCGATGGCCTCGGAAGCCTCTTCCATCTTCTCGTCGGCCTCCTCCCCACCCTTGGCGGCGGCCTGACGGACACAGTGGTTCATGTGGTCATCCAGAAGCGTCAGTGCCACCGATTTCAAAGCGCTGGTGGAGGCTGCAATCTGGGTGAGGATGTCGATGCAGTAGGTATCGGACTCGACCATCTGCTCGATGGCCCTGACCTGACCCTCGATACGCCGAAGTCTGGTGATGGTTCTCTTCTTGTCGTTGGCATATCCGGGCAAGGTCCACTCCATTCCTGGTCGGACCATGGCCTGCCGGGCGGGAACCGGGGATTGTCCATGAAATCCGTCTTGAAATCTACCATCAGTATACCCCCCGGGGGTATTATGGAGGCAATCCACTCCGAAAGGGTGATTCATGAGCAGCACTCTGGTTCTCATTGCGGCCCTGGTCATAACGGCAGGCATCATCTGGTACTTCTTCGCGCCCAAGAAAGCCGCCCAGGCCAAGGAAGAGGACGGCGTCCAGACCGTCCGCATCACAGTCAAAGGCGGATACAGCCCCCAACTGATCCAGGTTCAGGCCGGGCGGCCGGTCAAGCTGGTCTTCGACCGCCAGGAGAGCGGAGAGTGCTCCTCGCACGTGGTCTTCAACGACTTCAACATCGACAAGACCCTGCCTGCCTTCCAGACCTCGACCATCCAGCTGACACCGCCCAAAGCCGGCGACTACCCCTTTGCCTGCGGAATGAACATGCTCCATGGGATGCTCCGGGCCACCGACGGACCCCGGGCAGGGGATACCGCGGACTCCACCCGCGCGGAGTCGGACGAAACGCAGCCCAATCAGGAACAGAGGAACCGGGGGCAAATCAACCAGTCTCAGGAGGACCAGGGCGAAGCGGACCAGGAACGAACGGCTGAAATCCGCGACCTGACCCGACGGTTCATCGTGGCCCTGATCTTCACCCTCCCGGTCTTCATCCCGGCCATGTTCGGCATGTTCATCCCCATGCCCCGCATCCTGATGAACCCCTGGGTTCAACTGGTCCTGATTCTGCCGGTCATGTTCTACGCAGGCTGGCCCATCCACCGCACCGGATGGCTGGCCCTGGCGCACCGGACTCCCGAGATGAACTCCCTGGTCGCCCTGGGCACCGCCACCGCATTCCTCTACTCGCTGGTGGTCACCATAGCGCCGCAACTCCTCCCCGTCGGCAGTCGTGAACCCTACTACGAGGCGGTGGGAACCATCATCACCCTGATGATTCTCGGCCAGATACTTGAGGCACGGGCGCGACGCGGCACCGGTGATGCCATTCGCGCCCTGGTCGGATTGAGGCCGAAAACGGCCACCGTGGTCAGGACCGACCAGGATGGCATGGAGACCACCAGGGAAATCCCGGTCGACGATGTGGCCGTCGGAGATGTGATCCAGGTTCACCCGGGCGAGAAGCTGCCAGTGGATGGCCAGGTCATTTCGGGGTCATCCTCGGTCGACGAGTCCATGGTGACCGGCGAACCCATGCCCGTTCTCAAACAAGAGGGCGACTCCCTGGTGGGGGCCACCGTCAACGGGACAGGCTCCCTGCGCTACAGGGCCACCCAGGTCGGTCAGGACACGGTCCTGGCCCAGATCATCCGCCTGGTCAAGACGGCCCAGACCTCCAAGGCGCCCATCCAGAAACTTGCCGACCGGATATCCTCCATCTTCATCCCAGGGGTCATCCTGGTGGCGCTGTGGACCTTCGTGGTCTGGTGGGTCTTCGGCCCCATGCCCCGCGGGGTCTACGGAATAGTGGCGGCGGTCTCCGTCCTGGTCATCGCCTGCCCCTGCGCCCTGGGACTCGCCACCCCACTGTCGGTGACGATCGGAACCGGGCGCGGAGCCCGGGCCGGCGTGCTCTACAGGTCGGCAGAGGCCCTCCAGGGGGCGCATGATGTTGATACGGTCGTGCTCGACAAGACGGGCACCATCACCCAGGGCCGTCCGGAACTGGCCGACGTTCTGACCGCACCGGGGGTGGACGACCGGCTCCTGATCAGGGCGGCCGCGAGCGCCGAGAGCAACTCCGAGCATCCCCTGGCCCAGGCCATCGTTCAGGCAGCCAAGGACCGCAACCTCGCCATGGTCCAAGCCGACGGCTTCGATTCGGTCACCGGCGAGGGCATCGACGCAACCTTCCCCCCGGGCTCCTTCCAGGAAGACAGGGCGGAAGGTCCCCGTAACGGGGATGCCATCCATGTCCTGGTCGGCAACCGCAGGCTCCTCGAAGGCAAGGGAATCGAGTCGGGTGCCGAACGGTCGGACCATGCGGACACACAGTCGCTCTTCGACACCGCCCGCAGCTGGGAAGACCAGGGGCGCACGACCATCTTCGTCGCCATTGATGGACTTCCGGCCGGGGTCCTGGCCGTGACCGACCAGGTCAAATCCGGCTCCAGGCAGGCCATCCATGACCTGAACGAACGCGGCATCCAGACAATCATGTTGACCGGCGACAACCAGGGCACCGCCGAAAAGGTGGGTGGTCAGGTAGGTGTCAACCGGGTGGTAGCGCAAATCCACCCCGAGGACAAGGCGGGCATCGTCAAGGCCCTCCAGGCCCAGGGGCACAAGGTCGCCATGATCGGGGACGGAATCAACGACGCCCCGGCCCTGGCCCAGGCCGACCTGGGTATGGCAATCGGCACCGGAACGGACGTGGCCATCGAGTCCGCCGACGTGACCCTGGTCTCGGGCGACCTGAATGCAGCCGTCAAGGCCATCGACCTTTCGGCGGCGACCATGCGCAACATCCATCAGAATCTCTGGTTCGCCTTCGGGTACAACGGCCTGGGCATACCCATCGCCGCCGGTCTCCTCTACCCCTTCACCGGCCTCCTCCTCAACCCGATGATCGCCGGGGCCGCCATGGCCTTCTCGTCCCTGTCGGTGGTCCTGAACGCCAATCGTCTACGCCGAACCCCGCTCAGGGCCAGACCGGTCAAGGGGGCCACCCCCATCGACATGGATGCCCTTACTGCGGATATCAACATTTCCGACCATCAAGAACACAACCAAGAGAAAGGACATGAGATGGGACTCTTCCACCGTCATGACGACAATCAGCAGAATCAATCCGCCAAGGTGACCGACCCGGTCTGCGGTATGACCATCGACCCCGACACGGCTGCGGCCAAGCGCGACTATCAGGGGAACACCTACTACTTCTGCTCGCAGAACTGCGCCGACACCTTCGACAAGGACCCGGAGAAGGTTCTGAACAAGTAGGTTGGGCGGCAGGCCAGCACCCGTGAGGTGGGCCGCCTAGTCCTCCTCGTCGAGTTGGCAGGGCTCATCCAGGAAGGCGAAGATACGGTCCAGATAGGGACCAAGAACCGCGTTCGGCATCTGGTAGAGCTCGTGCATACTGTCGGGTATCTTCACCAGCTCGGCCTGGCAACCCCCATCGCGCACCTGGGCCACGAACCGCTCCTGTGGCGAGGGAAGAACGAAGCGGTCGTGCTGAGCCTGGAACACCAGCAGGGGTGACTCCACCTGCCCACACTGGGATGGTCTCAGGACCGCCCTGCTCAGTTCCAGGCTCTCCCTTACCCAACCGAACGTGGCCGCGCTGGTCTGGAAGCGGACCTGGTCCCGCCTTTGCCGCTGGACCCAGGTCACCCGGGCCCGGCTTCCCCCGGGGTAGTTGTCCATGTTGATTTCCGGGTTGAAGGGACCGAATCCAGGCGCCATCCGCCTGCTCCACCCCATCAGACATGCACCATTCGCCGCACCCCAGGCCACAGCGGGCATAAGCCCTGTTCTGGGAACAATCATCGGTGAAGAGAGAATGGCCTTGTCGATCATGACAGGGAACCTCTCCAGGAGCCGCGCCCCCACACCGCCACCCATGGAATGGGCGTACAGGACCAGGGGTCGGTCACCTGCATAGGACCGCCCCACCTGGGAGCAGAAGGCCGCCAAGTCGGCCACATAACGCTGCCAGTGATCCACCCAGACCAGATTGGGATCAGAGACGCCCCGCCCAGAGAACCCGTGCCCCCAATGCTCCAGGATGCAGACCGAGTACCCCTCCATCAGGAAGTACCAGGTCAGCTCCTGGTACTTGTCAGCGAACTCCGTGAACCCGAAGGAGATGACCACCGCACCACGGCAGCGGGCCTGGCAGGGTTCCGAGGTGCGGTCCTGGAACTCGCCCCGGTCGTAGCAGACATAGTGAAGAAGCTCATCCGACCCGTATCGATCCCGGTCCGCCTCATCCACCAGGACGCCGCCCTTCCCCGAAGCACTTTGGGAGGTCATCCATCCCTCGTGGCGGCAGAGGGCAAGATCCGGCAGGACGGTATCCTGCATGATCCGGTCATACCGTTCCTCGTCAATCAGCTCGACGGTCATGGCTCAACCTCCTACATGAGCTTGGTGCTCTCCAGGTTCCGAACAATCCAGTCGTTGAAGCGAATCACGGGCTTGCGCAGAAGAAGGCCCAGCAAAAGGGAGGGAACCAGGAAGAGGGCCAGGGCACCCATCTCCCTCCAGAACTCCATCCCGTAAATACCGGCCACGGCGGATTGCATGGCCCCGATGGCGTGAACGAAGGGAAGGAACGGGTAGACCCCCTGGAAGAAACCGGGCAGGGTCTCCATGGGGAAGGTACCGCCCGAACCGGCCACCTGCATGACCAGGAGGATGACCGCGATCGCCTTGCCGATATCGCCGAAGGACACCACCAGGGTATAGATCAGGTTCATGAAGACGAAGGAGGTGAAAATGGCCACCACAATGAACAGGAGCGGATGGACGCACTGGACCTTCAGATAGAAGAGGTCACCCAGACCAATCAGGCATCCCTGAAGTATGGACAGGAGGGCGAAGATCGCGAACCGACCGAAGTACTCCTGATAGAGCTTGAGCCCGAAGCGCCGGGCATTGCCCGGAGACTCGGGGCGGAACTCTCCCCAGGGGTGGGGGTCGCCGGGGTCGGCCTCGTCTGCATCCGCCCGATTCCAGGCGGCCTGCAAGGAGTCGAGGTGGAGCACGGCCGCCTTCTTCCTGTCGGAGATGGCAACCTTCATCATGGCCGCGAGAATCGTGGCACCCACCCAGATGGAGAGGACGGTATAGAAGGGGGTCATGGCCGACCCGTAGTTCATGACCGGGAAGACGGCATGACGGTTGACCCCGACCGGGGAGGCCAGGAGAGAGGCCAAGGTGTCCGAATCGCCAGCCAGGAGAGACTTGACGCTCTCGGCATCCTGCCCCTGGTAGGCCTGCGTCAGGTGGCCGCTCAGGTCGGTCAACCGCTTCGCGGCCTGGGCAAGCCGCTGGGAAATGCCGGTCAGCTGGTCCTTGGTGTGGCTGATATCATCGGCCATGGAGCCGGTCAGGCCCGAAGCCCCCTTGATGGTGCCATCCAGGCCGGTCAAGAGCTGGCCTGTAGAGCCGACCACGGTATCGACGGCCCCCGCCAGGTCATCCAGTCGCGGCTTCAGATCCTTCCTGTACTGGTCGCGTACCTGGTCAACTGAGGAACGGGCCTGGCTGATTCTGTCCCTAAGGCCCTGGTGGAGTTCATCCAATTTGCCCGAGCCGTCCCTGACCGCCTGCGAAGCCTGGCTGATGTGGTCGGCCAGGTCGCGCTGGGAGGCCTGGGCGGTGCGCATGTTGGCTTGGGCCCGGTCGATGGCATCCAACAGGGCCTGGCGCTGGGCGGGAGTCAGACCCGCGTCGGATTGAACAGAGTCCCGCAAGGCATCCAGGCCGGCAATCAATCCGTCATAGTCGGCGGCCGAGGCGTTGACCCTATTGCTCAAATCGTCCAACTGACCGCTGACCGCAGCACTCTGATTCCCTACCTGGGCAAAGGCGTCGTCAACCTTGGAAGCGATGGTGTCATAGGCTCCGGAAGCCTGGTCCAGGGCCGTATTGACCGAGTCGGCCGAACCGGACAGGGACTTCCCCAGGTCCTTGGTGCCCTTGACTCCCCGGTTCAGGGACTTCCTGGTCTGGGAAAGGGCGGAGTCGGACTGGCCCAGAATCCTGCCGGTGGAGTCGATCATCTGTCCCGACGAGTCCAGCAGACCCGCGTAGGCGTTCACCTGATCGGATGCAGTGGCCAACCTGCCTGATATCTGATTGATGTGATCGGTGGCCCTGTCCAGATAGTCCTGGGCCTGGGGGCTCTTGGAGTATGTGAATACCTGGCTGGCGAGGTCAATCCCCACCTGTCCCACGGTCTTGACGAAGGTCTTGTCGATGGTGGTGGCCACCGTATCCGCACCCTGCTCGGTGACATGAGGGGCGATGGCGTTCTTTTTCTCGTTCAGATAGTACTCAAGCTTGGCATGTTGCATGTCGGGCGAGAACAGGGTCATCATATCCGCACTGAAATCCTTGGGGATGATGATGGCGGCATAGTACTCACCTGAGCGCACCCCATCCAACGCCTGGTCACGGTTGACGAACTTCCAGTCCAACTGGTCGTTTGCCCGCAGGGTGCTGGTGACCGTCTCCCCCACGTTGATCTTGACCGGAATCAGGTCGGACTTGTACCCCTTGTCGGTGTTGGCCACGGCCACCTTGATGGCCTTGGTGTTCTTATAGGGGTCCCAGCTGGCGGCGATGTTGAACCAGGCGTAAAGGGCCGGCACGATAACCAGCCCCATCAGAACTATGATGGCGATGACGTTGCTGGTGGCATCAGACAGGTCCTTGCGCAGTATCCTCCAGATGTTCTTCATCGGTTCCCACCACCTTCCGATTCCTCGAAACCCTTGGGGTCCGGCCCCGAACCGGCCGAACTCCCGGGTGCACCCTCGGATGCGCCGCCCTTCCCCTGGTCCGTTCCGGCCCCGTCACGTCTCCGGATGGATTCGTGGGCGGCAGCAGTCAGCCTGGTCGTGGCGGTGGCTCCTGCACGGCGCCCACGGGCCGCAGGCAGAATCAGGGAGCGGAAGTCGTCACCGGACCTCTCGGTCATACCAAGCTGCTGAACATAGCTGTCACAGATGTACTCGACAACAATCAGATAGGTATCGATCAGCACGATGGAGGCGATGCAGGCAATCAGCATGACAATCTTGGCCTCGGTGCTGAAAAGGAGGATGAGGAAGAGAACAGGCAGGAGAACCAGGGCCAGGCCCGCCCTGATCAGGGACGGATAGATTGACAGGAAGCGGTGGGCCCGCTGCCGCAGAATCGCATGGTAGCCTTCCTCGCCGCCGCCCATGAAGGCCCGGGCCAGGTTGCCGAGGTTCAGTCTCCGGTCGGCCGAGTGGTTCTGCTCGGTCAGCATCAGGTCGGTGGCGCCCAGACGCCGGTCGAAGAGGGCATTCAGATTGAGAAGGTACCGCCGCACCACCAGACCAATCAGGAGGGCAACCGGCAGGTACCAGAAGACATGGAGCATATCCGCCCAGTAATGGGACCCGTACATGCCGCCGATGGTCTCCCGCATGGCATTGATTCCGTAGGTGAAGGGGAGCCAGGGATTCAGGTTCCGGAAGAAGTCGGGCATCATTTCAATCGGATACATACCCGAAGAACCCGGAATCTGCAGGATGACCAGGACCACGGCCAGGGCCTTGCCGATGTGACGGAACGAGGCGGCCAGGGCGTAGATGATGTTGATGTAGACGAAGGAGGAGAACACCCCGGCAAGAACGAAAAGGAGGGGCTGCTGGCACTGGATGCCCAACATCAGGTCGCCCACCGTGGCAATCAGGGCCTGGAAGAAACCGACGAAAACAAGGAGGAGCCAGCGTCCTAGGTAGGCCTGGGTGGCGTTGCACTTGCCGATACCCTCCTTGTCTACCTCCAGCTTATAGATGGCGATCAGAATGAAACCACCCACCCAAAGGGCCAGATTGGTATAGAAGGGCGCCACCGAGGACCCGTAGTTGCTGACCGGGTAGACCGTATGGGTTTCCAGTTCCACCGGGGTCGCCATGGCCTTGCCGAACGACTCGGGGTTCAGACCAAGGGTCTGGGATATCCGGTTCCAGGCGGCCGAGGACCCCAGTGCAGCCACATCGGTACGAACCACATCCAGATCCGACCTGACCGAGGCCAGTGAGGTCTTGGTGGTTGCCAGGGTGGTCTGGGCCTGGCCGATGGTCGAATCCAGCTGGTCAAGGAGGGTCGATGTTTGAGCGGCTGTGGTCGACAGGCTGGTCAGGGCACCCTGGAGGGAGCCGTTGGAAGCATTGAGATTATCCAACCCCGTAAGGAGATTGGGCATGGTGGTTCCGGTCAGCCCCTGACTGGCCGTTGACAGTGCCGCAATGCCCGTATTGCCGGTACCAGCCATGGCCGAGCTGAGATCAGAAGTCGCCTGCTTCTCTGATTTCAGGGCGGCCGACGAGTTCTTCCTGAAACTGTCCAAGGAGGACTTCTGCTGCTGGTTGGTGGTCTTCAGACTGGTGATCTGCCTCTGGATGGTGTCATACACAGGATCCCCCGGTCGCAGTCCGGAATGGTCCAGACCGGACTGAAGTCCATCCACTGCCCTCCCGTTGGCATCGACCAGCTGCCCAAGACTCGAGTTGACGCGATCAACCTTGTCCTGGGTGGTGTTCAGGTCAGCGGTGATGCCGCCGGCCACCGTGTTCACATCCGCAATACCGTTCGACAGGTCTGTCGTGCCGTTGGCCAGAGCCTGGTTCAGAGCAGTGGAAAATCCCAGACTGTCATCCCGAACCTGGGTCATGGTGCCCTGGGCCTTGCTCAGGGTGGTCTGGGTTGAGGCTATCTGGGCCTGCAGATCCTTGATGTTCCGCTTGGAATCCGCCACTGTCTGCCGGGCCTGGCCCATGGTGGAGTCGATCCGATCCAGCTGCGCCGCCATCTGATCGATCTGGTCGATGGTCCGCCCCAGATCACCCACCACCTGGCTCCTGGTCTGCTCGGCCGCCCCTTGGGCATCGCCGGCCGTCTCCAGCACCTTCCCGGCCAGGGCGTCACTGACCGCCGAGATGAAGACCGTATTGATTTCCTGGTCGATTGTGGAGGCCCCCGTATCGGTCACCTTGGGGGCGATGGCATTCTTCTTCTCGTTGACGTAATAATCCAGGGCGGGTCTGCTTCCCGTCCCCTCGACCACACCGACCAGGTCCGAGCTGAACCGTTCGGGAATGATGATGGCCGCGTAGCAGCGACCTGAGTTCACCTCGTCGATGGCCGCCTTGTCGTCGTCCATGAACTTCCAGCCAAGGCTCTTGTTGTCCCTCAGCTCCTGGATGACCGACCGCCCGGCGTTGAGTTTGCCTGTCTGCGCCGACTGGGCCCCCCGGTCCATGCTGACCACTGCCACGGGGAGGTCCTTGGTGTTGCTGTATGGGTCCCAGAGGGCCATGATGTTGAACCAGGCATACAACGATGGGAGGATGGCCACGCCTATGGTGACCACCAGGGCCACGGGGTTGCGCAGTATTCTCCAGAGGTCTCGCCTGAAGATGGTCAGTATGGTCCTCACCGCCAGGCACCTCCTTCTCAATAGTCCGATCCGGTTCACGACAGGGTGTTTCCTGCCGCCAGGTCCGCCAGCGGTCTCGCCCCGCCCGAGTATAGCCACCCTGCCTTGAAGCTTGTCCGGGTCAGCTCTTCGTGAATCCTCATGTGGACCCCGCAGCCTCGTTTACATGCTCATGCCTATTCGACACTAGGATGGCGAGGCGGCACGAAACATGCAACAATGATGACTTCATCATATGCGTTCACAGCGTTTCAACCGTTTGACCACGCCGTCATGGGGGATGACGAGTTCTTGAAGGAGTGTGTATGAAGCTGGCTGAGCTCTCACGCCGGAGCAGGATTTCGGCAGCCACAATCAAGTATTACCTTCGTGAGGGGATGCTGCAACCGGGGACCAAGGTGAGGGCCCGGCTCAGTGAATATGAGGAATCCCACTTGAAACGACTGGACCTGATCGACACACTGATCCACGTCGTCGGGCTGTCGGTCAACCAGGTCAAAACCATCCTCTCCGCCGTGGATGATCCCGATATGAGCCTGGGCGACGTTCTGACCAGGGCCGCCGTTGCCCTCCCCTCCTATGACAGCAGGGCCAAGAGGTATTCGGAGGAGGACGACAGGGGAAGGGACGAATTCGGGGAAAACCAGATCGACGAGGAACACGATGCGGATAGGGACGAGCGTCTGAAACAAATTCGGGAGGACCTGAAAACGGTGGGATTCGAGGACCTGCCGGACCTGCCCTACGTACGACAGCTTGAAGATGCCATCGATGCCGCCCGCAAGGCGGGCATCCCCTGGGGCCGGGATGAACTGGCACGGTTTGCGGACCTTGCACGGGAGGTTGCCAAGGTCGACTTCTCCCTTGTGCCCTGGCCCAAGCGCAAGGACAGCATCACGGTCTCGGTCCTGGGCATGGTCATGACCGAACCGATCCTCATTGGCCTGCGTCGCCTGGCCCACCTGCAACTTTCCAAGGATCTTCCTCGGACGACCGAACCGTCCTGAACCTTCTGCAAACCGTATGTAGCGTCAGGCAGCAAGCAACCGGATACTTGCTGCCTGCTATCGCAAAATCGACTTCCACGGATGACAAGCCAGGGGTCCGCCTGTCATCAAAGACGGCTTACAAAACAGCCTCTTCCCATTGCGCGGAACTTGGTATTTGCCGAATTGAGCGTGATGTCAAAATCATCAAGGTGCCCAAAAAGAATGTGGAGGAAAATACCATAACTGTTGCGCGGAACCCGATGGCCGTAAGCAGGGTTCCCGCTATAGCACTACAGAACGCCGCTGCCATTTGCGATGGAGCCGTAAGAGTAACACCAATTCTGCCTTGCATCTGGTTTGGGGCTTTCGCAAAAATGAAGCCAACAAGCAAAGAGTTAATGATTGGGAAGGGAATACCAATCAGAGAGTTGCAGGTGATAATCACAAGTTGATTCCCCGACACGACCATGGGAATCATAAAGAGACTGATGCAGGCAAAAGCCAGACACACACTCTTGCCGACAGGTGCGGTATTGCTGATTTTGTTTGCAATGAGCGATCCGGCAATCATACCAAGGCAAATTCCGGCGCCAACGAGACCGATGTAGGTGGAATTTACTCTCTTTCCAGTCAGATCGAGCTGGATGGCATATTGAATTCCATTGATGCCGAAGCTGGCAAGGCTGGCAGCGCTGACGGAGAGCACCACGGTCTTACGCTTCAGCGACCACTTCCAGCCTGACAAGAAGTCTTGACCGTAGGACTTCCTATCTGATTGAGTCTTCTCGATCTGCTGATTGCCGGTTTTTAATCCAAAAGCAGCGATTCCGGCGATGGCGTACATGAACGATGCTGTGAAAAACGGGAGCATCGGATGCAGCGAATAGAGAAATCCACTGAGTGGGCTGCCGGTCATATTGACGGTTGAGTCTCTTCCTTCGTTGATGCTTCTGGCCTTCGGGTAATTGCGGACACCAATAATTGACCGAAGCATGGCATCCGTCGCACCCCCCAAGAACCCGTTGATCGCCGATGCAGTCACTGATAGCACAATCAGAACCGTAAAAGAGAGATGGTTGACCAAACCCAGAATCGCTATTGTTCCCCATAAGACAAATCCGGCTAATGCGTTGAAAGCAATCAGCCTTTTCCTATCGTGGCGATCTATATATGTACCGCCAAATATGCTCAAGCCCTGCTGAGCCACCAGTGAAAGTGTTCCGAGCCAGCCTGCCGACACCAGCGAACCGGATACAGAATAACCAAGCAACGATAAAGACAGGGTTTTGATGGAGAGACCAACAGCGGAAGCGGTGTCCGCTGTAAACCAGGATAAGTACTCCGGATTTTTCCAGAAGGACTCTGAGCGTGTGGATTCGGCCATCAAGTCATTCTTTCAGAGAATAGGGAAAGGATGGCCTCACTCACCCTCGTGTCTCCGCCATGCTTTTCGAAATAACTCCAGTCACCCGAAAGGTTGATTTCGAGGAAACTATAAGTGGTTTTGTTTTTGAGCAGATCTATAGCTCCATAATCGAACTTCATGTTTTGTTGCAGCTCTTTAATCTTTCCAAGGATGTCATCAGGCAAAAAGCAGGGCCGAATATCTACACTGTCAGGTTTTTCCCAAATTTGCGCTGCTGTTTCTTTCCCACTTAGGCTATAGGAAATAATCTTATCTCCGATAACGTAGACTCGTATTTCACTCTCATGAGGTACAAACTTTTGAAACAGGCTAGGAACCGCTTCAACTCGGGCAATCTTCAGTACGTCAGCATCCACCATTTTAGGGAAATCACCGATAAAACGGTCTTCTGATTCCCTGACCCAATGCGACCCTAGTGCTTTGACTACAACTTTCCCTGCTTCAACACCGAGCATCGAAAGGGCCTTTCTAGGGTTATCAGTGATGACCGTTTCAGGGATATCGAATCCTGAAGCTCTAGCTATCGCCAATTGCCCGGGAAGGCTCTCTGCAGCAAGTCTGCCGTTTACTGAGTACTCACTCATTTCCCCGCAGATAGATTTCAGCGAGTCCATCTGTGAATAATAATACTCCATCAACATCTGGCTTTCCGTTGATACAGGACGCTTTACAAAGAAATGACGGTTCCAGAAAACACTAGGCTTCAGAACTTCGTGCCCCAAGATAATTCGTCCCTGTTTGTCGATTCCATCGATACCCGATCTTTCAGGAAAATCAGAGTCGACACGAATAAGCCTTAAACCTGCCTTAGCCATGGTGAAAGACAGTTTAGATATCTCGCTATCGCCGGAGTAAGTGAACACCACCGCACAGTTAGAGTAGACATCTGAAATTGGACGCGCGAGCCCTCTGTCGTACATGTTTGACTGGAAATCATCGTTGCGATGAGCAAAGGTCTGTCGATATGCATTTTCTATTAGCAAGGGCATTTAGCTCCTCCAATCCTGCAGTAAAAAAGTGCCGGCTCCGTTTGTGAGCCGGCACCTGATGAGCAGAGTTCCCAAAAATCAGAAGACCTTGACATCTCCAGTAGGCTCAGCACCAGTAACGACGGAGGTTTCATTAATGCCATTCGCGAAATTCTTCATTGCCTTTTCCATTGTTTCCTTCTTTCTTTTCCTTTGTGGTTCCAGCTCTTTTTTAAGAGCTAACCCGAGAATAACACGTACAACTTATTTGTACAACTTATTTGTACAACTTATTTGCTATGGTGTTAATGAGAACGAAAGGCGCTATTTATATGGCTCAAGAAACACCCGCGGATGAAAAACTTGAAATCCCAAGAATTTCGAATAGCAAAACACTTAAAGTCCTAGCCAATCCAATCAGGATGAGGATTCTTGGAGTTTTGCGCATCAACGGAGAACAGACTGTCGGCTCCATAAGCAACTGCCTCGGAGAGGCGCCAGGCGCAGTAAGTTACCACCTTTCTCAGCTAGCAAAAGTTGGACTTGCGGAGAAAGCACAGAACTCCGAGCACGATAAGAGGCAGAGCTGGTGGAAGGCAAGCCAAACTGCCGCATTTGTAGAATCCCCAGACAGAGACAATGCCGTTGAAGAAGAGGCAACAGATCTCTTTAGGCGTTCGGCAGCACTGGCATATGAGCAAACCTACGAACGTTATCTAGACGCATTGCCCAAACTTCCAAAGGAATGGGCTAGTGCAGGTGCAAGCAGTGATTCCGTATTGATGCTGACACCCGATCAGCTGAAACAGATGAACTCCGAGCTTGATGCCGTCGCGAGGAAGTGGGCGAAGAGAGGTGCCGAGCAGTTACCAGGGGCCGAACGGGTGGCCCTGATTGTACAGGCTTTCCGCTGGATTCCGTGAGGGCTGCGGTACAGCTGGGCAGACTGAACCATCTGGCTCGATTTGCGTCTACGCGTCCTTATGAAGAAGGCGTGATACAGCCACTGACAGGGCCACGGCAAACCCCAGTGGCATAAAGCCTCCGACCGGAAGGTGGCAGACCTCCATCAGCATGGACATAGCCATCAAGGGAGCCGATTGAGAGGCCGCCAGAAGAGCAGCGGCACCAAGTACGGCGCACTGCCAGAGGGGCAGACCCGGGAACCACCAGGACACGACCAGTCCCATGGCTGCACCCAGGCTGGACCCCAGAGCGATGGAGGGGGTCAGGGTACCGCCCGAGGCACCAGCCCTGATGGTGGCAGCGGTCAGAACAGCCTTGGCCAGAGCCATGACCAGCAAGGTGCATACCGGAACCAGGAGGGCTGCCGGAGAGTCTCCCGAAACGGCCTGCTGACTCATGCCCACCTGGGCCAGGGCCCGCCCGTTGCCCATGACCTCGGGCATCCAGATGGATACCAATCCGGTCAGGAGAGCCACCCCGGTCAGTTGCCAGATGATGGCAGACCCCGTGGTGCGGTGGCTCTGGGCCCAGGTGGTCAGCCGGCGGAAACCGGCACCGACCAGACCCATGACCGGACCGGCCAAGAGCACAAAAGCCATGAACCAGGGCGAAAATGAGTCATGCCCCACCAGGTAGTAGGAGTCAAACCCCTTGATGGAGCCCCCGACCAGGGTGGCCAGGCACGACATGGACAGGGTGACCAGGACGGCGGTCATATCAACCCCGGTCAGGAGGACCTCTATACCGAAAAAGGTGCCGGTCAAGGGCGCTATATAGATTCCCGCGAATCCAGCACCTGCCGCGGCCGCCACCAAGAGGGACCTGTCATCCTTACGCAGTCCCAAGCGGGATGCCGCCCTCCACCAGATGCCACCCAGCATGGCTCCAGCCTCCCGAGGGGCCACCTCACGACCGATGGAGCCGCCCGTGGCCACCAGGAAAATCTGGGTCAGCACATGCAGAACCGTCTGCCAGACGGGCATATCGGCACCCTTGACCGCCTGACCGACCGAGGGCACCTTACGGGTCCGGTTACGCAAGAACCACCAGATAAGAGAGGCAACCAGGCCTCCGATAAGAACTGATGCAACCCGCCGCAGAGTGGGCACCTGTGAGGGGGTGGAGACTCCTGGGGATTCGACGAAGCCAAGGACTGTATGCTGTGTCCACTCGAAGAAGAGGGCCAGGAGGCCCGAAGACAGGCCCACCAAAGACCCCAGAACCAGGACCGATAAGGCAAGACCCCAGAACCTGGGTAGGGAACGACCGACCTGCGGGGAGTCAGCGCCTCCCCGGCGGTCCGCACCGAACTCTTCCCGTCCCTGCATCGTTTGGGTCATGGTCTCCAATCTAACGCCAGGGCCTTGTAGAGGAAGTCCCTCTGAAGGACCAGCAGGTTCCTGGCTACGGTCTCATCATTGGTCATATGGGTGATTCCGGACAGGGGAAGGACCGTATGTTCCCGACCGGCCGCCATCAGGGCCCCGGACAGGCGCAGGGTGTGCGCCACGGTCACGTTGTCGTCGGCGAACCCATGAATCAGCATCAGGGGCCTACGCAGGAGTGGTGCGTCATCGATGATGCTGTTGCGCCGGTACACCTCGGGATCCAGACCCAGATAGCGCTCGGTGTAGTGGGTGTCGTAAAGGGTCCAGTCGGTGGGAGGGGCGCCTGCACAGGCCGCGTGGACCTGGTCGGGGGCCCTGAGGACGGACATGGCCGAAAGGAAGCCTCCGTAGGACCATCCGATCATGGCTACGTGGTCCAAATCGGCTTCAGGGGCGAAATCGGGTAGGGCCTGGAGGGCCTCCAGCTGGTCATCCAGGGTCACCTGGGCCATGTCTTCGAATATGGCCCTGTCCCAGGCGGGGCCGCGACCCGGAGTACCACGTCCGTCGGCGGTCAGGACCAGGAAGCCCTGGTCGGCCCACCACTGGGACTCCCAGTAGTAGGCCTGGTTGAAGAGAACCTGCTGCGCTCCCGGCCCTCCGTATGGTTTGAGGAGCACAGGCAGATGCTCCGCCCCGGCATAGGGGCTGGCGGGCGAAGGGTGGACGATGGCCCCGAAGAGCCCGTGGGCACCCATCCGAACGAAGTCGACATCGGGGATGAAACCGGGCTGGCTGCTGTGGTCGGCCAGAACGGCACTCCTGGCTCCCAGACTGTTCAGGTGGCCGGGGTCGACCTGATCACGCCCGACAGCAGCGGCCTGGGTGCCGGCCCCGGAAATCCCGTCGGGGGTTCCGCCCTTCATGGCATCAACGGTTGAGACGGGACCGTCGGAGGCCTTCCTCCGGTCATCGGTGATCAGCCCGAGTCCATCCACTCCCAGCCGATCCAGACAATCGTCCTCGCCCAGGTAGCAGTGCTTGATCTGACCATGGGACGAGGCCATGGTATGGCACTCGACCACGACGCCCCGTCCGGCCCGGGAGGCCGTCCAGAGGCCCGGCAGCCGGTTGAGCACATGGACGCTGCCGTCATAGCCCAGACCCATCAGGTCGAAGCTGCGGGGATCGGTGGAGACAATGGCCAGCACGTTATCCGGCCCGACCGATATGACCCGCCTGATCTGACATCCAGCCGGAGAGAAGGCCTTTCCGTTCACCTGCAGGCGGGTGGTATCGCACTGGGTATCGATCAGGGCGTCCACCAGTCCGCCGTCGGGGCGGTAGGCCGGCAGTCCTTCCACAATGTCCAACCACTGATTGTTGCTATGTGCCCCCAGTTCGCGGGTCGGCACACGGGATGCCCCCTCGGGGGGAAGACGGGGGACGCCGCCATCCGAGACCTCTACCAGATCCTGGGAGGCCCCATCGGTTCCATCCTCGCGGGCCGGAATCTCAATACCCAGAATCCTGTCTTCGGTCTGTCTGCGGTTCTGAACAAGCAGAAGGGGTTGATGCCCATCCTGCCAGCGGACCATGGCCAGGTATTCGAAGGCCTGGTGATCCCAGTCCACCTCACCTACCCGAACGGGGCGCCCTTCCTGGTTCAGACTCACCAAGGCCAACCCCACGCGGGCATTTTCCGTCAGAGCCTGGGGGTAGCGCCTGGCCTTAGGAGCTTCCTGGGGGTTTGCAGGGTCGCTGACATACCAGACCGGCTCATTCGAATCATCGGTGTGCTCCACCAGGAGGGCATCGGAATCGGGAGACCACCAGAATCCCTGATACCGGTCCATTTCCTCGCCGGCCACGAACTCGGCCAACCCCAGGGTCATCTCATTGCCGGCATCGGCACCCAGGGTCAGGACGGGAAACTCCTGGTCAAGACCGGCCTCCTGACCAATCAGGACCATCATCATGGAGGAGCCGGTGGAATAGGCCACCTTGGACCCGTCGGGCGAGATGGTCGGGTTGAGAATGGCCTGATTAGCGTAATGCCGGGACCCATCGGCCTCCATCCGCCCCAGGGTCCGGGTCGAGGCACTCAGACCGTCCTGGGCGATCCGAACGAGCCAGAGCTGCCCGCCCAGGGTGAAAACCACCCGGTCACCGGACCGGTCAACGCTGTAGGAGACGATTCCCTCCCCGCCTTCACGCGAGCGCTCACGTCGGGCCCGTTCCTCCGCAGGCACATCCTCCACGTCGGCATCAGCAAGGAGGTTACGGGGGTCGGCCAGGAGAATCTCGTGGTGACCACCATCCTTGTCGAAGGAGGAGAGCCATAAGGAGGTCACCAGGTCCTCCGCCCCGTCGGAGCGCAGGAAGAGGGCGCGGGAGCCATCTCCAACGGCCCTGGCCGACCGGGGCGCACCAAGGGTGAACCGCAGCGTCCGGGCCTTCATACGCGGGAAGTCCTCTATTGCCGAGACGGGACCGGAATCCCGTAAACCAGGGTTCTCCTCTTCGACCATGTTCTCTCTCCTGCCGAATGCCTTGCACGGTCCTCCCATCGGGCCATGCATCTGGTCTGATGATAGGCGTCCACTTCCCCAAAGGGGAATCTCGTTATCAGCATCACCACGGCCATCCCTGCCCGGGTATCCGCCCCGGAATCCGCATGAACCCTTGCAATACCGACCTTTTCAAAGACCGGTCTGGCTGGTTTCATTGAAGAATTTGCAAGTATCCGCGGGCACATCTGCTGCCCCGCTCACGGTCACGTACTATAAAGGAGTTATATAGAAAGGGTTAACTATGAGCGTTCTCGACCGTTTCGAGAAGAGCGTGGAGGGGGCCGTCAACGGCGTCTTCTCGAAGTTTGGCTCCAAGGATCTTCAGCCTGTCGACCTGTCAAGCGCCCTCGAGCGCGAGATAGACTCACAGGCCATGCCCGTCGGTCGTGACCGCACGGTGGCACCCAATGAGTACCGGTTCCGACTCTCGACCCCGGACTTCGACCGGATCGAACAGTGGGGATCCGAGGCCCTGGCCAACGAGCTGGCCGATAACCTCACCAAGTACGCCGAAAGCCAGCATTACGCTTTTGTCGGCCCGGTCGTGGTCATCTTCGAAGAGGATCTGAACCTCAACAAGGGTGACTTCCACCTGAGCGCGGAGTCTGTCCAGGGGAACGCGGCTCCGGTCACCACACCCAGCGAATCCAAGGATTGCCCCGTTCTGGAAATCAATGGTCGGCAGTACCTCCTGACCGCCCCCAAGACCACCATCGGCCGTGGATCCTCATGCGACATCGTCATTGACGATGCGGGAATCTCACGCCGCCATCTTCAGATTGAAATCACCGACAAGGGCGTAGTCGCCCGCGATCTGGGCTCCACCAACGGAACATACGTGGAAGGGCACCAGGTTCCCGCCGCCACCCTGCTCGACGGCAATACCATCACCGTTGGCCGAACGCGCATCCTGTATTGGGCTTCTTCGCAGGAGCAGGATTCGTAAATAGCCAGGCCTTGACGTAAGGTCGATATCATTATGCTGACCGAACTGACATTCGCCATCCTCAAATATGGATTCCTGGCACTGCTATGGGTCTTTGTCTGGCTGGCAATCAGGTCCCTGCGCAAGGATATCGAGACTTTCTCGCCCCGTACTTCGCACACCCGCCGACGCTGCCAACGTGCAGCACGCCGTCAGGTACCCCCGGCGACCCGTTCGGCTGCTCCGGTGGCTGCCGGCCGTTCCCCGCAGGCCGGCCCCACCCTCCTGGTGGTCATTGATGGACCCCTGGCCGGGTCCACCACCCCGCTCTCGGGTCAGCCCATCACCATGGGTCGATCCTCTTCCAACACCCTCGTCCTGGATGACGAATTCGTCTCCGGCCACCATGCCCGGGTCTATCAGGACCCGGCCAGCGGCCAGTGGGCCATCGAGGACCTTGGGTCGACCAACGGCACCATTGTTTCGAGCCAGCGCATCGCAACGCCGACCATCCTGCCGGCCGGAGTGCCCGTTCGAATCGGCGCCACAACCTTCGAGTTGAGGTAGGCGCCATGACCAAGACCGACCAATCCGAACGTCTGTTCCTGTATTCCACCGCCGTTTCCGATGTGGGCTATGTGCGTAGCAACAACCAGGACTCCGCCTTTGCCGGAGAACGCCTGGTGGCCATGTGCGATGGAATGGGTGGCCATGCCGGAGGCGACACGGCTTCGACCATCGCCATCAGGTCACTGGCCCATATCGAGCGTGACGACCGTGACCAGGACGTGCAGTCCCTGGCCCAGATGATGGAGACCTCGGTCATTGCCGCCCATGATGCCATCGTGGGCAAGGCCAAGCGGGAGCATCGACTCTCGGGGATGGGGACCACGGTCACCGCCCTGGCCCTGGCCGACGGATCCTGGGTTCTGGCCCATATCGGCGACTCCCGGGCCTACCTCCTGCGCGAAGGTCGACTGGTTCGGATGACCCAGGACCACAGCTATGTTCAGCACCTGATCAACACGGGCCGCATCTCACCTGCCGAGGCAAAGAGCCATCCCCAGCGCAACGTGGTCATGAGGGTCCTGGGTGATTTCGACATCGACCCCAGACCGGATATCTCCATCAGCAAGGCCCGGCCCGCCGACCGGTGGATGCTCTGCTCAGACGGCCTCTGCGGCGTTTTGGAGGATTCAACCATCGCCGAGGTTCTGGAGTCGGTCTCCGACCAGGCCGAGTGCGCCCAGCAGCTGGTCACCATGGCCCTGAAGGCCGGCAGCACCGATAACGTGACCGTCGTCATCGCCGACGCCACCCTTGCACTGGATGCGGATGCCTTTGATCTGCCCCACCAGACCCCTCTGGTCGGTGGAGCGGCAAGCTCCAACCTGGAAGCCCTGGCCGACATCCTCGACGAACCGGTGGCCGCCACACCAAGGCTGCGCGACGAGTCCAACGAGTCCCCCGCCAAGCGGGCCGCCGTCCTGACCCAGGGCGGGGAACCGGACGAGGAGGAGACCCGGGGGGTCATGGTCCAGCCCTCGGCCGCCCGCGAGGAAAGCGGCGAACGCCACGTGCTCGATACGAGCGAGATTCCGGTTGTTCTCAAGAAGGATGGGTCGCAAACGGATGACCCTTACGACCCTGAAGTGGCAGATGCCATCCACAAGGAGCAGCTGGAGCAACGCAAGCGCGACCGCTCCCACCGATTCCGCATGCGTCTCGTACTGGCCGCCATCGCCGCCATGGTGTTGGCGGGGCTGGCGGGAGGAACAGCCAGCGCCTATGGATGGAGCCAGAAACAGTACTATCTGGGTCAGGAGAACGGCAGGGTCACCATCTACCAGGGTGTGCCCACCAAGGCCTTCGCGGTCTCCCTCTCCCACCCGGTCAGGTCAACCGACATCGAGGTGAGCAACCTGCCCCAGTCCTGGCGCGATCAGCTCGACGCGGGAATCACGGTCTCCAGTCTGGCCGATGCCGAGGAGCATGCCACCCTGATCAGGCATGAGGCCAGAAGCCTGAGCGAGGAGCGGAACAACGGGGGCGACCGGATCAAGCCATCCGCATCCCCGACCCCTTCGGACAATCCAGAGGATGGGCAGCACTCCTCATGATCTCCACACGCCTGCGACGCCTGTCGCTGTTGCTCTTCTCCCTTTTGGTGGGGTTCGTCGGTTTCTTCCAGATGTTCGCCCGGACCAACGGGGGCCTGCCTGGTCCCTTCATGGCCATGCTTGCGGTCACCGCGGCTCTCTTCATCGCCCTCTGGGTACTTTTGGAGATATTCCAGCCTTACGGGAGCCAGGTCATCCTCCCCAGCGTGGTCATACTAAGCTCATTGGGAACCACGTTGATTACGCGCATCGACCTGCGCAATGCCAAAATCGGCGAACCGACCAAGGTTGGCATGACCCAGTTGGTCTGGCTCAGCCTGGCCCTGGTCCTCTGCGGGATTCTGGTGGTCACTCTGCGGGACTACCGGGTTCTTCGGCGATTCTCGTATGTCAGCATGGTTGTGGGCCTGGTACTCCTCCTCTCCCCCATGCTGCCGGTGGTCGGCCGCGAAATCGGTGGGGCGCGCATCTGGGTGGGCGTGGGTTCCCACACCATCCAGCCCGGTGAGTTCGCCAAGCTCTTCCTGGCCTTCTTCTTCGCCGCCTACCTTTTCGACCACCGCGACCAGCTGGCCGTTGGCGGCAAGAAGTTCCTCGGCATGCGGATGCCCCGCATCAAGGACCTGGGGCCCATCATCATCGTCTGGATGATCTCCCTGGGCGTCCTGGTGCTCCAGCATGACCTGGGTACCTCCCTTATGTACTTCGCCATGTTCGTCTCCATGCTCTACGTGGCCACGGGGCGAACCAGCTGGATCGCCATCGGCGCGGTCTTCTTCATCGTCGGGGCTGTCGTGGCATCCATGGTCTTCGCCCACGTAGGGGCCAGGGTCGACGCCTGGCTCCATCCTTTCAGCGACGCCGAGTACGGCAAGGAATTCGGAGGGTCCGGCCAGCTGGTCAGAGGCATCTTCGGATTGGCCGCAGGTGGACTGACAGGAACCGGACTGGGGCAGGGCAGGCCCTGGATCACCCCCCTGGCCAACTCCGACTTCATCTACTCCTCCATCGGCGAGGAACTTGGGCTCACCGGCCTTCTGGTTGTTCTGGCCCTCTACCTGATCATCGTGGCCTCCGGAATGATAACGGCCATGAAAATCAAGGATGGGTTCGGTAAACTCCTGGCCTCCGGCCTGGTCTTCACCATGGCCTTCCAGGTCTTCACGGTCGTGGGCGGCATCACCCTGGTCATCCCCCTGACCGGTCTGACCATGCCGTACATGGCGGCCGGCGGGTCCAGCCTGGTGGCCAACTGCATTTTGGCCGTCCTCCTGATCATCATCTCCAACGCAGCCAACAAGCCCGCCCCGGAAGTCTCATCCGATACCTTCCAGTACGAGGCCCTGGCCGTTCTGCGTCAGCATGAGGCCGAGGAGCAGATCGAAGGCAAGGGCCACCGGTCCTCACGCAGCACCGGCAGCGAGAACGAAAGTCGTCATGCCCATACAGACACCAGCAACTCCCCGACGCAGCAGATGAAGGGAGGGGCGGAATGAACAAGTCCTTACGGCAGCTTTTCAATGCCGTCATTGTCCTCTTTGTCATCCTGGGTATTTCCAGCACCCTCATCATGGTGGTCCGGGCAAACTCCCTGAACGCGGATTCGCGCAACATGCGGGCCCTGTACCATGAGTACGCCGCGCCACGAGGGGCCATCCTGGCCTCGGACGGAACCGTCATGGCCATGTCCGACCCCATTGACGACTCCTTCCAGTACCAGCGCAAGTACATGAACGGAAACGTCTACGCTCCGGTAACCGGCTACTACTCGATCACCAGCCCGGCCGACCGGGGCATCGAGGCTTCCAGGGATCGCCTCCTGAGTGGTCAGTCCGACAGCCTCTGGATGGACCGGGCCAAGTCGCTCTTCACTGGCACCCAGAACAAGGGGGCCTCCATCGAGACCTCCATAAATCCCCGCATGCAGGAGACCGCTTACCGGATGTTGGGTGGTATGTCCGGCTCGGTGGTGGCCATAGAACCCTCAACCGGGCGAATCCTGGCCATGGTCAGCACCCCCAGCTACGACCCCGGCGCACTGACCGGGCACGACAGCTCCGACGCTTCAAGGGCCTACCAGGAACTTGCCAGACGCGCCGACAACCCCATGCTGAACAGGGCCACTTCACAGCTCTATCCGCCTGGGTCCACCTTCAAGGTGGTCGTGGCCGCAGCCGCTTTGGAATCCGGCCAGTACAGTCCCGATAGCGAAATCCCGGCAGGTGCTTCGTACACCCTGCCCGGCACCGCGTACGATATGACCAATGCCACGGCCGCCGGGGACGGGGTCAACGGCAAGATCAGCATGCAGGATGCCCTGGCTTACTCCTCGAACACGGCCTTCTCCCAGTTGGGGGTTTCCCTGGGTGGCAAGACCATCGCCGACCAGGCCAAGAAATTCGGGTACGGGTCCACAATCACCCTGGACGGGACCAACTCCTCCGGTTCCCCCATGCGGGCCGTGGCCTCCAAGTTCCCGGGCGAGCAGACCCCCGATAAGATAGCTCTCGCCTCCATCGGTCAGGGCGACACCCTTGCCACCCCCCTCCAGGACGCCATGATTGCGGCGGCCGTGGCCAACGAGGGCAAGCTCATGCAGCCTACCCTGGTGGACCGGGTCCGCTCCAGCGATCTGAGCGTCATCAGCGAGACCACGCCCTCCGTCTATTCTCAGACCTTCTCGGCAGACACGTCCCAGGCTCTGACCGAGATGATGGAGGGAGTGACCACCAAGAGCTATCCCGATTTGCAGATTCCCGGCATGCAGGTGGCCGCCAAGTCCGGCACCGCCCAGATCGGTGCGGGCAATACCTCCAATGACGGGTGGATGATAGGATTCGCTCCGGCCGACAAGCCCAAGGTGGCCGTCGCCGTGGTGGTCCACGGCATCTCCTCCTATGGCATGGAAATCGCCGGCCCGATCATGAAGAGTGTGATGCAGGAGGCTGCCAAGTGAAGCTGATAGAGGGACAGCTCATACATCGTCGGTACCGTCTCGACCGACGCCTGGCCCAAGGTGGCATGGGCGAGGTCTGGAAGGGCTATGACATCGAGCTGGGCCGCGTGGTCGCCATCAAGGCCCTCCGTGGCGACCTGACCAACGAAGAGTCCAAGCTCCTTCGCTTGCGGGCAGAGGCCCATAACTCGGCCAATCTGGCCCACCCCAACATCGCGGCCCTCTTCGAGTACTACGAACACGACGGCATCGGCTTCCTGATCATGGAGTACGTCCCCAGCGACTCCCTGGCGGACATCTACCGATCACGGGGGTCGCTGGAGCCGACAGAACTCCTGCCCATCCTGATCCAGACGGCCCGAGGCCTTTACGTGGCCCACTCGCATGGTGTGATTCACCGGGACGTGAAACCCGCCAACATCATGGTCTCCGAGACGGGCGAGGTCAAAATCACCGACTTCGGAGTCTCCTACTCCACCAACCAGGGTCAGATCACCCAGGATGGGATGGTGGTGGGCACGGCCCAGTATATATCGCCCGAGCAGGCCCAGGGGCTCCAGGCCACCCCCCAGTCCGACATTTATTCCCTGGGTGTCGTCGCCTACGAGGGCTTGTGTGGGCATCGGCCCTTCACCGGGGCCACTCCGGTGGACATCGCGGCCGCCCACGTGAACGACCCCGTACCGCCCCTGCCTGATTCGATCGACGCCCAGCTGACCAGTTTCATCATGTCCATGCTGGCCAAGGATCCACGTGACCGTCCGGCAAATGCCCTGGTGGTATCCCATACCCTGGCCAAAATCGAGCAGCGCCTGCTTGACCAGCAAATCGGCCAGACGGAGATGATGGACCCCGATGCACCCCGGCCACGGCAAATCATCAGCAAGCCGCACATGGCGAAAAACCTGTTAAGACTTCCCTGGACGCAAAGTGGAAACAAGACTGCAGACGTTCCTGAAGGGATGAACGGAAGGGAAACCCTATGAGCATCACACTGCCGCCTTCCTTGGCGAACGGACGTTACCAGCTCGAACAACTGATCGGGCGCGGCGGTATGGCCGAGGTCTACACAGCGCTGGACACCCGGCTCGGCAGGATCGTTGCCATCAAGATCATGCGGTCCGACCTGACCAACGACGAGATATTCCTGTCCCGGTTCAGGCGCGAGGCCCACGCGGTCGCCCAGCTCAACAATCCCAACATCGTCTCCATATACGACTCCGGCGAGGAAATCCTGGTCGACAGCCAGGGCAACCATGAGCGGGTGCCCTACCTGGTCATGGAGTATGTGAAGGGCCAGACCCTGAGGGCCATCCTCAAGGAAAACGGAGCCCTGAGCCAACGTGACGCCGAGCAGGTGATGCTGGGGGTCCTGGCCGCCCTGGAGTACTCCCACCATATGGGAATCATCCACCGCGACATCAAGCCCGGCAACATCATGATTTCGGAGCAGGGCATCGTCAAGGTCATGGACTTCGGCATCGCCCGCGCCCTGGATGACTCCGCAGCCACCATGACCCAATCCCAGGGTGTGGTGGGCACGGCCCAGTACCTGAGCCCCGAGCAGGCCAGGGGCGAGAGCGTCGATATGCGCTCCGACCTCTACTCCGCTGGCTGCGTGCTCTACGAAATGCTGACCGGACGGCCGCCCTTCAACGGGGATACGGCCGTGGCCATCGCCTATCAGCATGTGTCCGAGGTGGCGACCCCGCCCAGCAGCATCGTGCCCGGCCTTCCCCGGATGTGGGACTCCATCTGCGCCAAGGCCATGGCCAAGGACCGCCAGAACCGCTACGCCACGGCAGGGGCCTTCAAGAACGACATCATGGCCTACATGAACGGCGGCACTCCCGTGGCTGCCGCCTTCAACCCCCTGACCGACCTTTCGAACCTCAAGGCCAGGAAGGACGCCGAACAGGAGGCCGCCACCTCGGCTCTGCCCCCAGAGGACGAGGCCACGGCAGCCACCCAGGCCTTCAGCCCGATTGAGGATGAGGCCCGAGCCGCCGCCCCCATCGCCACCGCACAGAAGGCCAAGCAGGCCGCCCAAAAAGCCAAGCGCAAGAAGAAGATTATCATCGGCTCCGTTCTGGGGGTCATCCTGGTCCTGGCCATCGGTCTGGGCGCCTGGGCGTTCTTCAGCAAGGACCGCACGCAGACCACCACTGTGCCGACCATCACCAATCAGATGTCCAAGGTCCTGGCCAGGGAGAAGATCACAGCCGCGGGGCTCAAGTACCAGGAGAGAGAGGACAACGATTCCTCCGAGCCCAAGGGCACCTTCACCAAGCAGAACCCCAAGGGTGGCAGCCAGGTCCCCAAGGGTTCCACGGTGACCGTCTGGTTCTCGGCAGGACCCAAGGATTCCGCCATCCCCGATGTCAAGGGGCAGAATCAAGACAGCGCCAAGAGAACCTTGGAAAAGGCGGGCTTCAAGGTATCGCCCGCTGCCTCCGTCGAAGACAGTACGGACGTGCCCAAGGACCATGTGACCAGAACCGACCCCGCCAGCGGGCAGAGCATCCCCAAGGGGAGCAACGTCCTGCTCTATATCTCCTCGGGCATGACCAAGGTGCCTGACCTGACCGGCAAGTCCAAGGATGAGGCCACCAATATCCTGCAAAGCCAACGTTTCAACATCACCATCCAGGAGGAACCCTCCAAAACGGCGGCCAAGGGCACGGTCATCAGTTCCAATCCGGCCCCCGGATCATCAGTCCAGCAGGGAACCATGATCACCCTGTCCGTCTCCAGCGGGATGAGTATGCCCAACCTCATCGGCAAGACCCTGGCCCAGGCGAGGCAGGAACTGGGCGAAGGGGTGAAGATCAATGTCAACGGCCCCAACGATGACAATGCCAAGGTGACAGAGCAGAACCCGTCGGCAGGAACCGTCATTGACAAGTTCAGTGACGCGGTGAACCTGACCACCTCCAGTGGTCTGGCCATCCCCTCCTACAATGGCGACACCCTGGGCAGCTACAAGCACAAACTCGCGGAACTGGGCATTACCAGTGTTTCCGTGAACGGGCCGACAACGGATGACGCCAAGGTGGTCGGTGTCGACCCGGCCCCGGGTGCCCCGGTCGACAACAAGCCACCGGTGACCATCTCGACCAAGAGTTGACCCCGGGAGAGATATCGGGGTCTCCCAAACAACGAGCGGCCGTCCTGCAATTCAAGTTGCAGGACGGCCGCTTGCATATAGGTCGGGAACCGGAGACCGCAAGTCGAAGGCCCGGAATCCCGACCAGGGCGTCTCTAGAAGGCGGAGTAGTTGGACATCTGCCTGAGATAGGGCACATTGGTGGCCAGCCAGGGGAAGCCCCACTCAAGCAGGGCACAGGCGATGACCAGAATGAGCAGAATCATCAGTATCCAGCGAATGGGTGCGGTGCCGGACTGATGACGCAGAATCCAGCCATAGATGCTGGCCACCGGGCGGGGCCTGGTCCCGTTCCTAATTTCCCGTAGAAGGGGATAGCGCCAGGCCAGCAGGGCGGCCAGGTAGATGACCAGGTAGGCGGCAATCAGCACCAGAATCGTTGTCTGGAGAGAACCGACCCTGACCAGGGGTGTCGAGGCCTTGTCGGCGAAGAGCACATCGGTCCCCTGATCCCCCATCAACTCCCTGGGCACACCATCGGAGACCTTGGCCCAGTAGTCGAGCTCACCCCAGCTGACCCAACGATGGGTGGCCGTGGAGTACTTGGGCTCGCAGGTGGTCAGGGTAATCATCCGCTTGGTGGCAGGATCGTCCGGCCGCTCGGGATTGGGCGCAATCACATCGACCTGGTCAGGCAGGACGATCTTGTAAGAGGTGTAGCGGTACACGTACCAGTAGTTCTTGGTCCGGAGCACGATGGCATCGCCGGGCTTGAACTCGTCAACATGGGCCAGGGGTTCACCGTATCCGGCGCGGTGGCCGGCAAGAGCCACATTGCCCAGTTCACCAGGCATCTGCGAGGTGGGGTAATGCCCGATGCCGGCATAGGCCAGCTGGGAGGGCGAGGTGCCCTGAACGACATTGCGCTCCCAATGCTCGCCGAAGCGAGGAATGTAGAGCTGGGCCATCAATTCGCCATCGGCGGCCGATTCCGGTTCGACCGGGGGATTACCGTGCTGGGGCTGGGCCACGCGCTCGGTATCACCGGAGGCGGGTTTGCTCCAGGAGGAGGCCTCACGGGCCTCCAACTGCCGGTGCTCCGACTGTACGCCCGTCCACCAGAGTTGCCAGACAACATAGAGCGCGCAGAAAACAGCCAGGGTTATAAGCAGCTCTCCCAGAATCTCTGCCACGGAAACCAGTTTGCTGGGGCCTTTTTTGGGGCTTTCCCCGGCCTCATTCCTCGAATCGGGGGCGTAGTCGTTTCCCGGCTCTTCTGATGTCATTCTTGCGCTTTCTCGTCCACTGATGCGTATTGGAGGGGCTGGAGCACCGCGGTGGCCTCGGCGAAGCGGAGGTTATCGGAGTTCTCCACCTTCCACCCCAGGCCCAGCGTATTCACATACTCCTTATAGACCTTGACTGACGGCGAATCATCCAAGGCCTTGTTCATGCGATCAGTCGGACCTATGGCAGCGATTTTATATGGCGGCGAGTACTTTCTTCCATGCAGGAGGAGCACATTGCCCACGCAGCGCACAGCCGAAGTGGGCAGGACCCTCTGGTCCTGAATCTGCATGGACTCGGCCCCGCCGGCCCAGAGGGCGTTGACCACACTCTCCACGTCCTGCTGGTGAATCACATAGTCATTGATATTGGCTGAGGATCCGTCCTGCCCCACCTTTTGCTGCCAGAGGGGGGAATCGTTCAGGGTCACCGTCAACCCAGGCCCCTGGACGGCCTTGAGGACCGTTCCCGCCCCGGCATCCTCCCTGGAGTCGGATCCGTCCTTGTCGTCAGTCAGGTTTTTCAGAGCGTTGATCTGGGAGCTCATGGAATTGATGTCCTGGCGCAGACCGGAGGCCTTGCTCTCACGTTCCTCCACCAGGCCGGCCGTATCCGATGTGACGGTCACGGTCCTGTTGACCCGGATATTCACAGTCAACATGTACCCGACAAGAGCCAGGACCACAGCCACCGCCACCGTACCCACCAGGGACTTGCGAGCACCGTGCTTGCCCGTCCTCCTGACCATTGCGCCCCTCATTCCCGTCTGCGATAGTATTACGTTCGAGTCTAACCGCTACTATGTCTTAGTAGACCGAATGAAGGAGAATATTCTCATGGCAGAGCATCAGCTCCATGACACAGACGAGGCGGTGGACGAGGAGCCTGTCAAGGCCGAGGAGACCGTCGAGACCGGGGAACCCAGGTCCGAGTCGGCACCAGACAAGTCGGAAGAGGCCGAGGCCAAGGCCGGAGACGCCGATGTTGATGCGTCCGGCGATTCGGACGATAAGGACTCCGACGACGACCTGGATGACGAGGAGTACGGTCTGTCCATGGATAAGGTCGAGGCGGTTCTCAACCAGAGCGTCGACAAGAAGCACATGACCCCCCAGATGCGTCGTATCATCCAGCGCCAGGAGGAGAACACCAAGCGCGTGGAAGAGACCATCAAGGGCACCAAGGCGAACCCCCGTTGGTTCGTTCCCCTCTTCGTCACCCTGATGTTGCTGGGTCTGATCTGGATCGTGGTCTACTACATCTCCTCCACCCGAGGCAATGTCTACCCGATTCCCACCATCGGCAACTGGAATCTGGCCGTCGGCTTCGGCATCCTGCTGGTCGGCTTCCTGATGACCATGTGGTGGCACTGAGCCGATTCATCTTCCCGAGAGCCCCGGAATCGCAGCCTCTATGACTTGCGCTTCCGGGGTTTTCCATATCCGGCAGACTATCCGGGGTCACATCCGTACTCAGAAATTTGACTTATCCACACCCTTCACCCTGTAGTTACAAACACTTTGTACACAACCCAGAATCGTCCTATTTGCAACGATTTTGGGTTACTTATCCACACTTTTACCCAGCATATGCACCAGAATCAGGGACTTATACGCAACTTATCCACACTTTTATCAACAGTTGTGGATAGATTACACGTGTGTAATTTGCCGCCGGCGCTCCTTACATGAAGGGGATGGGATTGGTCATATTGCAGAGGAAGGCCAGAGCGGCAATAACCCACAGGAAGACAATCGCGATGCCAATCCACCGCACGGTAAAGGACCGTGCGGTCCTGGCCCGTCCCGCGATGCGGTCCAAGGCGACCATATAGAGGAGACCTGCCAGGAATCCGCCCACATGGTCCTGCCAGGCGATTCCCGGCACAATGAGGGGCATGCAGAAGTTGAGGACCATCCAGATCACCATGGATCGAATGTCCATTCCCATACGGCGGTAAATCACCAGAATGGCACCGAAGAGCCCGAAGAGGGCCCCCGAGGCACCGATGGCCGACGTGCTCCATCCGCTCGGAACCAGTGCGGCATAGACCATCAAGCCCAGATCGCCGCCAAGTCCGCTCAAGAGGTAGAGCACCAGGAAGCGCCACCTCCCCAGGAAGCGCTCCAATACCGGTCCCACCACCCAGAGGGTGATCATGTTGAAGAGGATGTGGGTCACATTGGTCGAGTGCATGAACATGGAGGTGACGAACATCCACGGGTTCCGCAGGGCCAGGGCCGGGGCGAAAGCCAAACGGTTGACCAGGACGGTCAGATAATCCTGCGGCCGGAGCAGGTAGGCAATCATCTGAACCAGCCAGACCAGAATGCAAATCAGGGTAATCCCTACTGTCGCCAGGGGAAGGTCGCTCCCCCACCGCCTGCGCATGTAGGCCAGGGGCCCACCCGACCCCCTGCCCGAACCTCCCGGATTGGTGTACTTGCCGTTGAGCATGTGCCCACTCTACCCCGGCACCTTGGGCCCTGTGTGCCTTTTCCGTGCTTCAATCGGCCCGTCGTCGCACCCGTTCGCTTCCATCCACTAGGATGGAAAGGGAGTCGGCCATAACGGGCAAGGCCGGCATATCGTCGTCGAAAGGAGCCAAACATGGAGAACAAATCTTCAAACGGCTGGAAGTTCTTTGCTCTGCTCTTCGGCACGCTGCTGGCTGGCGTTGTCGCTCTGTTCATATACAAGCAGCAGAACCCGGATTATGATCCCTGGGAGGAGCCCTGGGAGAACAGCTCATCGCCGGTTGACCTGGGCCTGACCAAGGATGAGGGTGAGGAGTCCACGGACACCATTTCCCCTCTGCAGGAAGGCGCCGCGGCCTGAACCGTTCCGGCCGGAAGGGAGCCTGACCCAGCGTTCACGCAAGGCATCGCCCGTTCATGTCAATGAGCATGAAGCGGCGTGCTTCTTTTGCGGACGTGCGGGCAACAGGCTCCTCTTTTTGTATATTCATGCTCTTACGAGGACTCCCACTCGTTTTGCCCGGGGATGGACCACGCCAGGCGGGAGTGGTGACACGCCAGGTCCCCAGCTAGGCCACAATGGGAACATGGGTGTCATACGAGAAGCTGACGTGGAAGAGGGTCGTCGGGATTTCCTGTCCTGGCGGGATATGGCCAAGGAGATCAGGCAGGGCCTGACCGACCCCGATGATGTGGCCGCACGAATGGCCATCGACCCGGAAGTACCCCGACGCCAGGCTGCCATGGCCGTGCGATACTCCCTGCATATGTTGGAGATCAAGGCCCCCGGACCAGGAGTGGAGGTAAGGGTGGCTCCTTGGGGGGCCATCAAGATTCTGGACGGTCCGGCTTCGGACCCCCACAATCTGACCCCGCCCGATGTCATCGAACTGGACCCGGAGGTCTGGCTGCGCCTGGCCACTGGAATAACCAGTTGGCAGGAGGAGCGAGAAGTCGGACACATAACCGCCGTCGGCGAACGCGACGACCTTCACGAGTTGCTGCCCCTGGTCTGATTGACTCACCTAAACAGGTGACAGTCACCAAAGCAAGAAGGCCTCAGGCGATTAACCCGGTTGCCCTGCAACCGGCCTATAGGTCACTCGGCCTTTTTGGAACCAGCCTTTGCCGTACCCGATGCCTTCGTGCCTGCCTTGGTTGAAGACTTGGATGCCGTGGATTTCCTGCCCGAGCCGGACCCGGCCGTGGCCTTGGAAGCACTCTTGGCCGATGTCTTACCGGATGCCTTGGTCTTGGCCTTGGTTGTACCCGTCTTGGAGTCGGATGTCTTGTCGGCCACCTTGGCACTCGAGGCCTTGCTACCCGCGGTCTTGGTGGATACGGCGCTCTTGCCTGTCTTGGTCGCCTTGGAGCCTGACTTGGCGCCGGCCTTCTGGGATTCCGTCTTTACGGCTGCGTCCTTCGTGTCCTTCTTCGGGGCACCATGCCCCAGGATGCTGGGAACGGGAATGGGGATACGCTTGTGGGGCTTGGGCGTCACCGGCATCTCACCGGATGTGGCCTTGGCCGCGGCCTCGGCAGCCCAGCGCGCATAATCGTCCAGATCATCGTCTGCAGGGGCTGATGCCGCATCCGCCGTATCAGGCAGAGCACCAACTGCGTCGGAGGACTTTTCGGCTGAATCCGCATGCCCGTACTCGGCCTCGACCACCGTAAAGGGATCGGCAGGCCCCTCACCGGGCTCCTTGCCACTTAGTTCCTTGGCCAGCTCGTCGTAATCCGTATCAGTTGTCAGATACTTGAGCTTACGGGCTATTTTCGTCTGCTTAGCCTTCTGACGTCCGCGGCCCATCCGACCCCCTTCGCCAGGTAACGTGCACGTTAGGCACAGTGATTGTAAGTTTGCATCACATAAGAGATTACCACCTGCTTATCTTGTCTACTCGGACTTTTACGATAAAAGCAATTTCCAACGGCATTTCGGCATTTCGACAAGGGCGGGTCCATGCAGAGCGAAGAGCAGGTCACAGCGGCAGGCAATGAGATCAGCGAGAGCTTCAAAACCGCCAAAAAGCTGTCGGACCAGGTCCTGGCCAAGCTGAAGGAGAACCCCGGACAGTACACGATGCTGACCGGAGACAGGCCCACGGGGCGTCTCCACCTGGGCCACTATTTCGGCTCCATCCGCGAGCGCGTCCAGATGCAGGACCGAGGGGTCCATACCAATATCATCATCGCCGACTATCAGGTCATCACCGACCGCGATACCACCGAGCACATGAAGGACAACGTCCTCAACCTCGTCCTGGACTACCTGGCGGCCGGCATCGACCCCGGCAAGACCACGATCTTCACCCACTCGGCCACTCCAGCCGAGAATCAGCTCATGCTCCCCTTCCTCTCCTTGGTGACGGAGGCCGAGCTGCATCGCAATCCGACAGTCAAGTCCGAGATGGAGGCCAGTGGCCACGCCCTGACCGGACTGCTCCTGACCTACCCGGTCCACCAGGCCTGCGACATCCTCTTCTGCAAGGCCAACGTGGTCCCGATCGGGAAGGACAACCTCCCCCACGTGGAGCTGACCAGGACCATCGCCCGCCGTTTCAACGAGCGCTACGCCGGTGGGAACACCGTCTTCCCGGAGCCGGCGGCTATCCTCTCCGACTCCCCCGAGATTCCGGGCCTGGACGGACGGAAAATGAGCAAATCGTACGGAAACTCCATCATGCTGGGAGCCACCGCCGAGGAGACCGCCAAGCTGATCAAAAAGTCCCCCACGGATTCCGAGCGCAGGATCACCTTCGACCCGGTCAACCGTCCCCAGGTCTCGGCCCTCCTGACCACTGCCGGACTGGTAACCGGACGCGACCCCAGGGAAATCGCCGAGGAAATCGGTGATTCCGGTGCAGGCGCCCTCAAGGCCTATGTGACCGATTCGGTCAACACCTTCCTTGCCCCGCACCGTGAGCGCAGGGCCGAACTGTCCAAGGACATGGATTACATCCACGACGTGCTGGACGAGGGTAACAGGAAGGCCGAACGCATCGCCGAGGAGACCCTGGACCAGGTCCGCTCGGCCATGGGAATGCGGTACTGAAAAGACCGAAACCTCCAGGCAACAGGTCTGCGGAGCCGGCAAGTCGCTCCGCAGACCTGTTTTCATACGTCGTAACGCCAGGACTTATCGGTGATGACCCTGGCCACCACCAGTCCGATGGGCAGGCAGATGATGACCATGAAGGCCCGGAAGGCCCAGTCCAGCGCCTCCAGCGTATTGAACTGCCCCAGGTAGAACATGGCCCGATACATGTAAAGCCCGGGCACCATGATGACGATGGAGGGGACGGTCAGGCTGATACGTGGATACCCCAGATCCGGCGGCAGGTATCCATGGCGGACCGATGACCGCCAGACCGTGGCCAGGATACCGGCCATGAAGGCCCCGAGGAAGGCACCCATCTCCGGCGGGACGTTGAGCAGATCCTGCATCTCCAGACGCATCGTATCGGTCAGGGCCCCGATGGTGGCAGCAACCAGGGCCATGCGCTGGGGAGAATTGAAGAGGACCGAGAATCCCCATACCCCGCAGAAAGCCGCAACCATACGCAGACCGGCAAGGACCCAGACGTTGAGAACCATGGGCTCGAAGCCCTGCGGGTTGAGCATGACCATCCTGGCAACAGCCCAGCCACCCAGGGTGGCGACCAGGATAATCGAAAAGGCGTAGGTGATGCGCTGTATCCCCGAGGGAAAATCCAGTTTGGCGATATCCAGGCCACCGGTGACCAGGGGGAAGCCCGGAATCACATAGAGGATGGCACCAATGTATGCGGTGTCGTGCCTCAGGGCCACCGGGTCGAAGAACCCGACCAGACGTAGGGTGCCGATGCAGGCCAGGGCGGCGATGATCACCGAGGCTCCGGTGGCGAAGAACTGGTTGATTCTACGGTCCAGCATCTGCCGGCGGAACCACTGACCGATGCCCGCGCCAACAAAGGCGCCCGCCATGTCATATGGGCCACCGCCAAGAAGAAAGACGAATGCGGCGCAGGCCACCGCCGCAGCGAAGCCGGAGAAGATCGGAGAGTAGAGGGGCTTTCTGCGCTCAATCAGATTCAGGCGCTCATGGGCCTGACGGACCGTAATGCCTCTATCTGCGGCGACGGGTTCCACACCGGAGGATTCGTCCCGCTCTATATGTTCGGCGGCATTCTCAGCCGCCCCGTCGCCCCCATCAAGGCTGGAGGCCGCCTGATTTCCGACGGCACCCAGACCAACGGCCGTCATCGTGTCCATCTGCGCCGCCTCAAGCCGGCTCTGCTCAATCTGGTCCTGGTTCTCCACCGCCTCTGCGGTGGCCTCCTTCAAGACCTCGACCGCTTCGGCATCATGGGCCAGCAGATCCTTCAGGGCCTTGCGGGCAACCGCGTATACATGAGGATCATCCAGATTATCGACCAGCTCCTCGGAAACCGAAGGCATGGCATGATACGTGCTGCTCTGCCCACAGTTGACGCTGAGCCAGTCGGCAAAGTGCTCCAGGAGCCAGATCCGCTCCGTATTGACACCGGTGGTGGGAAGGTCGACCACCTCGGTAATCCGCGAAACCCCATCGGTACAGGAGGCTTCGATGTCGGTCAGGTTCACGTCGGCCCGGACATGGACCCCCATCGGATAGGCGATCCGGTGCATCATCTGGCGCACACGGAAGCTCCCGGTGCCCGCCCCCAGTTCCAGCATCCCCACCCGTACTATGAGGCTGGTCTTGGCCGCTATGCAGGCATCGAGGATGGGCTTGTCATAATCCCGCTCGATGTCTTCCATATCCAGGGGAATGGAATGGGTATGGTACTTGCTGACCCTCCTGGCACCCGCTTCGGTACGGCGGGGATCGTGATGCGGCAATCCGCTGCTCTTGGTTTTCACCCTTTCATTCATACTCCCTCCCACGTCACGCAGGCCGGTCATGACCAGGTAAACCACCCTGTATGCAGGAAACCCGCCCATATGTCAGGCGAGCCACACCCATTCACAACGTGACGGATGCCGGATGGACCATGAAATACAAATATGCCGTAGGCGACCTAGAATGAAGAGCGAGCCGCTAATTCGAAGGCTGTGGGCCTGCAACGCCAACCACCAATAACCGCGGAGGTGCCGCGGAATGGTTGATGACCAGGCAACCGGAGATTCGGCAAGGAGGACTGATGACAGATAGTAATCAGCAAATCACGGCGGCGGATGCGACCCTGGTTGCGTCCGGTACCGGCACAAAAGGCCCGGAGGAGCGCGATCTTCCCCAATCACTGGGTGAGGATATGGCATTGTGCCTGCGACTGCTTCGGGATGTTCTGGGGGAATTCGACAAGGAACTGCTCAACCGGTTCGACTCGCTGCGCGAAGATGTGGTGGCGGCCAGTGCCGAGCATTTCAACAGACACCCCTCCGACCCCCTCCCCGACGAGGACGGTCTGGCCAAGGCGGTCGCCCTGATTGACGACACATCCATACAGGACTCACAACTCCTGGCCCGGGCACTGACTACATACTTCCACCTGGCCAACCTCTGCGAGGAGAACTACCGGGTGCGCGTCCTGCATGAGCGCGAAGGAAAGATCGACCTGGGTGTCAAGGGCACCGACCCCATCAACGAAATGACCAGCGCCTACAGCCAACTCCTTCAGGAGATGGGTCCGGCCAAGGCCTCGGAACTGCTGGAAAAACTGGAGTTCCACCCGGTATTCACCGCCCATCCCACCGAGGCGCGACGCAAGGCCGTCGAGGGCAAGATACGCCGCATCGCCAACCTGCTGGCCGTTCGCCGTGGACTGGGCGGTTCCGAGCGGGTGGAAAACGAGCGTCTGCTCCACAACGAGATCGACGCCCTCTTCCGCACCTCCCCCATCGCGACCAAGAAGCCGACGCCCGTGGAGGAATCCAACACCATCCTCGACATCTTCGATGCCACCCTCTTCCAGACCATCCCCAGGGTCTACCGCAGGTTCGACGACTGGATGCTGGGCAAGAAGGCCGGTACGGTCAAGCCCGTCTGCCCCGCCTTCTTCCACCCCGGCAGCTGGATAGGCTCCGACAGGGACGGTAATCCGAACGTCACCGCCAAGGTCTCGCGCAAGGTGGCCCGCAAGTTCTCCGACCACGTGCTCAAGGCCCTCCAGGAGGCAACCTCCACCGTCGGCCGCAACATGACCATGGAGGCGACCACCACCCCGCCCAGCAGCGAACTGCGAAGCCTGTGGAGCCACCAGAAGGAAATGAGCGAGCGCCTGACCGACCGCGCCGAGGTCGTCTCCCACAGGGAGTTGCACCGGGCCGTGGTCCTGGTCATCGCCGACAGGCTCACCGCCACCATCAAGCGTGACGCCGACCTGATGTACCGCAGCTGCGACGATTTCATCGCCGACCTGAAGATTGTTCAGGACTCCCTGGCCGCAGCCGGGGCCGTCCGCCAGGCCTACGGCCCCCTCCAGGACCTGATATGGCAGGCCCAGACCTTCGGTTTCCACATGGTCGAGATGGAGTTCCGTCAGCACTCACTGGTCCACGCCCGCGCCCTGGAGGACATCCGCGAGCACGGCCTGCACGGCGAGCGCGGAGAATTGCAGCCTATGACCCACGAGGTGCTCGACACCTTCCGTGCCCTGGGTGCCATTCAGAAGCGCAACGGGCAGAAGGCGGCCCGCCGCTACATCATCTCCTTCACCAAGTCGGCCCAGAACGTCAAGGACGTCTACGAGCTGAACCGTCTGGCCTTCGAGCATGCCGAGGACGTTCCCATCATCGACGTGATCCCCCTGTTCGAGCAGCTGGAGGATCTGCAGAATTCGGTGGATGTGTTGGAGGAGATCATCAAGATCCCCGAGGTCCAGGCCCGCCTCAAGAAAACCGGCAACAAGATGGAGGTCATGCTGGGATACTCCGACTCCTCCAAGGATGCCGGACCCGTATCGGCCACCCTGGCCCTGCACTCCGCTCAGGAGCGTATCGCCAAGTGGGCCGAGAGCCATGACATCGACGTGACCCTCTTCCACGGCCGCGGCGGTGCCGTGGGTCGCGGTGGCGGCCCGGCCAACAGGGCCGTCCTGGCCCAGCCGGTGGGTTCCGTGAACTGCCGCTTCAAGCTCACCGAGCAGGGCGAGGTGATTTTCGCCCGCTACGGCAACCCGGTTCTGGCCATCCGCCACATCGAGTCCGTTGCCGCAGCCACCCTGCTCCAGTCGGCCCCCAGCGTCGAAGAGCGCAATACGACCATGACGGAGAAGTACTCTGACATGGCCGCCAAGCTGGACGATTCCGCCCACCGGCGCTTCCTGGACCTCCTCCACACCCCCGACTTCGCTCCCTGGTTCTCCATCGTGACGCCTCTGAACGAAATCGGCCTCCTCCCCATTGGTTCCCGCCCCGCCAAGCGTGGTCTGGGAGCCAAGTCCCTGGATGATTTGCGGACCATACCCTGGGTCTTCTCCTGGGCACAGGCCCGCATCAACCTGGCCGCCTGGTACGGCCTGGGAACGGCCTGCGAGGAGTTCAACGACCTGGATACCCTGCGCCAGGCCTACGAGGAATGGCCCCTCTTCAGCACCTTCATCGACAACATCGAAATGAGCCTGGCCAAGACCGACGAGCGCATCGCCAAGATGTACCTGTCCCTGGGCGATCGTGATGACCTGAGTCAGAAAGTCCTTTCGGAGATGGAACTGACCCGCAAGTGGGTCCTGCAAATCGTCGGCGACGAGTGGCCCCTGCAGCATCGCCACGTGCTGGGCCAGGCCATCCGTATCCGCTCTCCCTATGTGGATGCCCTGTCAGTGACTCAGGTACGCGCCCTGCGCACCCTGCGGCGTCGCAACGACAAGGAGGAGCTCAGCCAGAGTCAGCAGGCGGACTTCATCTACCTGATTCTCTGCACCGTTTCAGGAGTCGCCGCCGGCCTCCAGAACACCGGCTGATGCCCTGCCCCTGACAGTTCCGTGGCCCTGCTCTGATTTCTCAGGAGCAGGGCCACGCTCGTTATGGATGTTGGTCTCACACCTTGTCTTCCCAATCTGGGAGTTCTGGTGTGTGCAGTCTTTGTTTCTCCCGGTGACATCGCTAATTCCTTCATCCAATCCGTGGTTGAACAAGGCGCAGGGTCTCAGGTGTAGACGTATGCACTATGAGAGCAGAACCGAACAAATCCGTTCTGTTTTGTTATCTCGTTTTGAGCCACTCCGTCAACAGATATGAGGGTCGCTGCCTAGGATACCGCAGGCATCAAATTCGACATACATGTCGTCAGGAGTGCCGGGATTCACAGCAATACTCGTTGGAGAATCAGCGTGAATGCCCCAAGGCGTGGGGCCACTGGCACCGCCACTCATATAACCACCACCGGCGTATCCATTTCGCGTGCTTCCGCCACCCGTATATATGCTCCCTGCGCCACTTGCTGTGTAAGCTTCGGCGGCAGCGGCCTGTCGTGCTGCCTCATCGGCGGCCTGCTTCTGGCCAATCGAGTCGTTCACGGCATTGATGGCCCCATCGAGCGCCTGCTTCGCATCCGTATAGGTCTTCGGGTCGGTGATGCCTTTCTTACCACTGACCTGCCTGGCGTCATCCAGGGCCTTGCCCAGGCTCTCCCTGACGGTATTGTCGGCAACCTTCCCGTCCGAGTCGCCCAACAGTGCAGCAGCCGCACTGATCGACGCATCCAGGGCCTGCTTTTCATCGCTCAGGGTCTTGGCCTTGGCCGAGGCCTCCACCTTGGCGGCACCGTCCTTGTTCAGGCGGGCCAGCCGTTTGTTGACTGACGCGGCCTTGTCAAGCCTGTCCTTGTTCCGGTTGAGTTCCGTCGTGCTCTGGCTGGCCGCGCAGGAGACGGTGGTCCGATCCGCCTTCTTCAGAGCGGTCTGCTCCAGGCTCGCATGGGTCTTGGGGTCAGCCGTATTCTGGGCGGGCGTAGCCGCCAACACCTTCTGGGCCTGCTCCTGGTTACGCTTTAGATCAGCGACGCTCGTCTCATAGGCTTTGCCGGATCGAGTGCAGTCCTCCAGGGCGACGGTATGCCGTTCCCTGGTAACCAGCACACCTGCCACGACAGCCGCAACCACCAGCAGGAAGACCACAACAGCCACGATGACAGCGATACGCCATTTACGATTTCCCCTACTCTCGGTACCAGCCCCCTCCTGCTGATCCGTCGCCAGATCAGTGTTCGCGTTTTCCTTCGTGTCCTGCTCACTCATGGTGGGTTTCCTCCCCTTTGCATGAAACTCCGTCTCTTCCATTTTCCACCAGTGGCCGGATGATTTGGGAGACCAGACCGCCAGGGGCGGATTGCAACAGATAGGAGCGCATCTCCTGTTGAGAGTGTGCGTCCATCAGCGTGAAACCATGCGGTCATCAAACTTGCGACACCGCGTGCGCCGCACAGTAAAAACCGAGAGCTGTCTGAGCTCGAAGGTGCAGGTGGCCGACCCATCCCGACATCACATGCTCCAGCGGAGTTCTTGAGGGAAAAGAGAACTCCGACATTGGGGGCGGAGCATGCTCCGTCAGGATGAGCCGGTATCCCACCCCGATCGTGAGTGCCAACCGTCATCAGCCGACCTCGAATCGGGATTGTCTCTCGCTCCAGTTTTACCGCATGAAGCAGGGGCGGGCGACATAGGGGCGTGATTGGACCAGTTCCGGCGACAGCATCGTCGACCAAGTGTGTGGGAGTCCAACAAGTCAGTTCAAGGAACTTCCCCATCGTCCAGCCACCTTTGCTCAGTTGGTCCACACATCTCCCCTGCAGCAAGCATCCCTCCGGATGCATATTCAATTATAGGCCTTGCCGTAAAGACAGGTCTCCCGGGGCGTTCCAAATATGAGCTACGTGGCCCTCCCTACACAACTCCAAAGGAGGCTCGGAGGTAGGCGGCACCGGCGTTTCGGCCGGTGCCGCGCCGTCTCTACGCCCCAATCAGATCCAGCATCTCCGGCACTGATTTCTTACCGAACTCCACAGTTTCCTGGCCGCCCTTCCGAATGACGATACAGGGCACACTCATGACCTGGTACTGGTCCTTCAGGGTGGGGAAGTGCGAGAGGTCATAGGCCTCGGCACGAACCTTCCCGTTCTGGGAGGCCACCCGCTGGGCGGAGAGGACCGTGGTGGGGCACATGGTGCAGGTCAGCGAGACCAGCATCATGATATCGACCTGATCGTTGATGGCGTCGATCCTATCCGAGGTGGCCTGGTCAACCTGCTGACCGGGACCTGCCGCGTTGTACAGGGCCAGGACGAAGGAATTGAACTCATGCCCGCTGGGCACACCATGGAAGGCCAGACCTGTCTCCTCGGCCTCGCCATCGGCGCCAACCCGGCAGATGCGCACGCAGGGACGGGCACCCGGCAGATCACCGGCCGGGTCGAAGTCCTGCACACCCGAGGCGTTCTCGACCTGGGTGCTCAGGAGACCGTCGGAGAGGGAGACCAGTTCGTCGATGAAGGTGCGCAATTCCCCGGAGACCGGGCTGTCGTCCAGCTCCAGCTTCAGAATCAGCCTGGCCGTCATCCGTCCGAAGACCAGATCCAGCTGCTTCCTGATATCGGGCCCAAAGAAGCCAGAGGTCTTGGCTGGGGCATTTCCTGTACCCTGGGCCACGGGAGCCGGCGAGGTACCAGAAGCGGCAGCCGACTCGGCAGCCTCCTTTTCGGACTTCTCATAGGGGGTGTTCTCGGGTCGGGGCGGCACCAAGCCGGTCCGGGCGGACATATCGGAGGCATAGCGCTCCAACTCCACGGCCGCCACAGCACCGTCAGAGGTGGCGGTGATGACCTGGCGGAGGTTCTTCACCCGCAGGTCGCCAGCGGCGTAGACGCCCGGGACCGAGGTCTCCAGGTAGCCATGGGTGATGACGTACCCGTGATCGTCCAGGTCAACCACGCCTTTGACCAGGCCGGTCTGAGGCACATAGCCCGCGAAAACAAAGACACCGAAGGTGCCTTGGTCAGCTGGCTTCCAGGCCTTAGTCTCCCCGGTGGTCCTGTCCAGGAGGGTGGCCTCGACCAGGCCGCCCGGACCGGCGGAGACACCCTGGAGCTCGGTGGAGTAGTGAATCTCGATCTTGTCATTGTTCCTGGCCTCCGCAGCCACGGAAGCGTCACAGGTGAAGTCCTCCTCACGCACCAGGAGGGTGACCTTGGTGGCGTACTTGGTCAGGAAGACGGACTCTTCGGCGGCGGCGAATCCTCCGCCAACAACCAGGACCTCACGCCCGGAGAAGAACTCCCCGTCACAGGTGGCGCAATAGGCCACTCCCCTGCCGGCGTACTCCTGCTCACCTTCGAACCCGATCTTACGGGGGCTGGCTCCGGTGGCAATCAGAACGCCGAAGGTCCGCAGATCGCCCCTGGATGTGTGGACCACCTTGATGTCGCCATCCACATCAATCCCGGTGGCCTCGGCCGTCATGAACTCCGCACCGAAGTCCTGGGCCTGCTGACGCATGGTCTCGGTCAGCTTGCGCCCATCCGTCCTGGCCACTCCTGGGTAGTTGACCACGTCCGCAGTGATGGTGATCTGCCCGCCGAAATCGTCCTTCTCCAGAATCAGGGTACGGTACCGGGCACGGGCCAGATAGAGCCCGGCGCTCAGTCCGGCAGGGCCACCACCGACGATGACCACGTCATAGAGATTCTTGTCTTCCTTCATGTTCCTTATTTCCTTGTCGATGAAGTGCATACAGTAAGGGGAACCCCTCAATCGCAACGGCGGCCTGGCGACCGGAGGAACCGGCCCTCCGGAAAGGCGGATGCACTCCGCCAAGCAGCGCCGCTCCGATGAGCAGGTTCCCCTGGCTCACTGGAATGGTCCGTTCAGGACGCTTGAATCAAAGCTGACCCACCAGGTCCAGGCTGGGCTCGATGGTGTCATCGCCCGGCTCCCACTTGGCAGGGCAGACCTGATCGCCGTGCTCATAGACGAACTGCGAGGCCTGGACGCGACGCAGCAACTCGTCGGCGTTACGGCCCACGTTGGAGGAGATGACCTCGTAGGCCACGACCTTGCCCTCGGGAGACAGAATGAAATCGCCTCGCTCTGCCTTGCCTTCGGCCTCGTTGTACGTATCCAGGTCCTTGGCCAGGGTGGCTGTGGGGTCGGCAAGCATCGGGTACTGGATCTTGGCGATCTTCTCGTTGGCCTCATGCCACGCCTTGTGGACGAATTCGGTGTCGCAGGAGACCGAGTAGATCTCACAGCCGGCCTTCTTGAAGTCCTCGTACTTGATGGCCAGGTCCTCAAGTTCGGTCGGGCAGACAAAGGTGAAGTCCGCGGGGTAGAAGAAGAGGACGGACCAGTGACCCAGCAGGTCCTGCTTGGTCACCTCGTGGATGTCATCGTTCTGGAAGGCCTGGGTCTTGAAGTCGGTGATTTCATGCTGCAGTAGCGTCATGATTGGTTCCTTTCGGGGAATTATCGGATACCGTCAATCCGACCGTCCGGAACACCCTCGGATTGTCGAAGATTCAGAACCTCGTACAAGAGGCGACGGGCCGGGTCGGATACCGATTCCATGCTAGCGACCGAGACTTGGCACCGAAAGGTGGGTATCATCCCAGCCTGTGTGATATACGGCACAGAGCCCCCTGATGGCCGCCTATGATGGAGGGATATGCCAGAGCAGCCAGAAGGAGTCCCCGCCATGAGCGAAAATCGCACGCCCGCATCAGAGGGAGAGCCCCGCGCCAACGCGACCTGGAGCAGGATGCTGGCCGGCAACCGCCGCTTCTTCGAAGGGCAGGCTGAACACCCCTGGCAGGACGCGGAAACACGGGAGTCTTTGATCGATGCCCAGTCTCCGGATGCCGTTGTTCTCTCCTGTTCGGACTCCCGGGTCCCGCCTGAAATCATCTTCGACCAGGGATTGGGTGACCTCTTCACGGTCCGCACGGCCGGTCAGACCTTGGACCCGTCGGTTCTTGCATCCCTGGAATTCGCTGTTACCGAGTTGAAGGTCTCGCTCCTGGTGGTGATGGGACATGAACACTGTGGAGCCGTGACCGCCTGCCTGCGGGCCATCGAAGACCACCGTTCGGAAACAGGAAGGACCCGAATCGAACCCGGAGACGAGGCCCTGGATGAGACCTTCGTCCACGACAGCCCCTCACCAATCGTCAACCAGGTGGGCACTTCGATTCTGGCGGCTCAGGAGGCTGGCCTGGAGACCACTGACGAATACGAATCAGTGCATATAGCCCGGACCATCGAGGTCCTGGTCGACAGGTCCGAGGTCATCCGCCAGGCCGTTGCCGAGGGACGAATCATGATGGTGGGGGCCCGCTACAGTCTGACCAGCGGCAAGGTTCAGGTTCTCTCCTTCTGACCAATCCGCGGAGTCCCGCCTGCCCGAGGTTGGGGATCCCCTCGGCCCCACCATCCGGCCGAGCAGGCACCCTGCCACTCGCACCAGCCGGAACCCCGTGGGCGGCGCCAGCCGGTTTGACCTCTATGGCACTGGATACCCCGGATAGAGAAGACCATAACGTACATTGGAGGCATGTCATTATGGCTCAACATCCTGCTTATCTTCGTCTTCCTCCTGATCGGGTCCGTCTTCTCGGGAACCGAGCTGGCACTGGTCTCCCTGCGCGGATCGCAGCTGGAACAGATGGAGCAGCAGGATGCCCGTGGCGCCAGGGTCGCCCGAATCGCCCGTGACCCCAACACCTTCCTCTCGGCCGTCCAAATAGGCGTAACCCTGTCCGGATTCCTCTCGGCCTCCTTCGGCGCCTCCTCGATAGCACCCTATGTGGTTCCGGTAGTGACCGGCTGGGGTGTCCATCCCGGACTGGCCTCGACCCTGACCACCATCGTATTGACTCTGATCATCTCCTACTGCTCCATCGTCATCTCTGAGCTGGTGCCCAAGCGCATCGCCATGCAGCGCACGGAGAAAATAGCCCGGGCGGTGGTACCGGCCATCGACATGTTCTCGACCATCTGCAAACCGCTTATTTGGCTGATTGCCAAGAACACCAACGGCATCGTGCGAATCCTCGGTTTCGACCCCCAGCAGACCGACACCCAGGTCAGCGACGATGAGCTGCGCGTCCTGGTCTCTTCCAACACCAACCTGAGCAAGGATGAGCGGATGATTCTGGGCGATGTCTTCGACGCCTCGGAGACCAGTGTGGCCGAGGTCATGCGCCCCAGGGCCGACGTGGTCTTCATCTCGGGCGATATGCCCCTGAAGGAGGCGGCCGACTTCGTCCACAACGAGCCTTACTCCCGCTACCCGGTGACCGGCCGTGACTTCGACGATGTTCTTGGATTCGTCCATGTGCGCGATCTCCTCGATGTGCGCAACCGGCGCGCCCGGACCGTGGCTGATGTAACCAGGCCCGGCATCTCCCTGCCCGGAACCTCCAAGCTCCTTCCCAGCCTGGAACGCCTGCGCAAGAAGGGAATCCACCTGGCCGTGGTCATCGACGAGTATGGCGGCACCGATGGCATCGTGACCCTGGAGGATATGACCGAGGAGCTCGTGGGTGATATCCGCGATGAGTACGACCTGCCCGAAGAGAAGGGGTCGGCCCAGTCGGGAGCCTCCGCCTTCGTGAACGGGGTGGCCAAGGTGGATGGCGGCATGACCATCGAGGACTTCGCCGACCTGACCGGAATAGAACTGGAAGACGGGCCCTACGAAACCCTGGCCGGGTACTTCCTGGCCCAGACCGGGCGGATGGGCAGGGTGGGCGATGTGGTCCACTCCGACGACGGGTACGACATGGTCGTTACCAGGGTTGATGGGCGGCGTATCGAGACCATCGAGGTCAGACACCGCGAAGCGCTCCCAAGCGACGGCTCCGAGGATGACGATGGCAGTAAGTCGGAGGCAGCGAACTCCGATACTTCTGATGGAGACAAGGAATAGCGCTGGCCCTCCTCGTCGAGAGGGACTGGTGCCCCCAGAAGGTCTGAATAATCACACTAATCTCCCTGGAAATCCCCATACTCGCAGGTATCCATGGCTAGGGTTGAAGTAAGGGTCGGTTGGGAAACCGGCCGAATGGAATCGCTGACGATACGCCGACGAACGAAGGAGAGATTATGGCACTGAACTTTACCGTACCGGGGCTGGACGAAGCCACCAGCGAGAAGGTCATCGCAATCCTCCAGGAGCGCCTGAGCCAGGAGCAGGAGACCGCCCTGGTTCTCAAGCATGCCCACTGGAACATGAAAGGCAAGGAGTTCATTGGCATCCACGAGATGATGGACCCCGAGGTCGACTCGGTTCTGAACATGGCCGACGAGACCGCCGAGCGCATCGCCACCCTGGGTGGCTCACCCGCCGGACGCCCAGACGACATCGTGAAGAACCGCAACTGGGAGGGCCTTGAGCTGACCGGTCGCCAGGATGCCCTGGACTATCTGAAGGCACTCGACAAGTACTACACCACCTTCATCAAGCTGGACCGCGAGGCCATCAGCAAGCTGGATGACCTGGATGTCATCAGCTCCAACATCCTCCAGGACCACGTCCAGGAGCTGGAGCACTTCCAGTGGTTCATGAGGAGCCACCTGTTCTGATTCCTCCGGAATCACCTCGGCTGTTCCAAGCCGGTTGTTCCGTCTAGCGTTGATTGAAAACAGTCCGGCAGGTAGCATGGAAAGCGGGATGATTGGTAAAACGCCAATCAGCCCGCTTTTTATTGCGAGCCATCAGCCCTTGCGATAGAGCTTGGTGTAGGAACCCTCGGCACGAGGACGAACCACAATCTGGTCGACATCAACCGTATCGGGCTGCTCCAGAGCCCAGGAGACGCATCCGGCGACATCATCGGCAGTCAAGGGATCCGGCACCCCGGCATAGACGGCATCGGCCTTGGAGGAATCACCGCCGAACCGTTTCAGGGAGAACTCATCCGTGTGGACCAAGCCGGGCGCGATATCGACCACCCGAACCGGCTCACCGACCAACTCCAGACGCAGAATACGGGCCATGACCCGTTCCGCTGCCTTGGAAGCGCAGTATCCGCCACCACCCTCGTAGGGTTCAATACCGGCGGTCGATGAAACAACCAGGACCGTACCCTCGAACTCCTTCAGGGCCGGCAGAAACTTCTGGATGACCCTCAACGTACCCAAGACGTTGAGCTCATACATGCCCCGCCAATCGTCCAGGTTCGAGGTAGCCACGGCATCCTTGCCGAAGGCGGCCCCCGCACAGTTGACCAGGGCCTTGACCGGACCTTCCGACAGCACGGCATCCACGGCCTTTCGTGTTGAATCCTCGTCGGTCACATCACAGACCTGATAGGTGAATCCTTCGCCCAGCTCCTTGGCCAGGTCCCGCAGGTTCTCCTCGCGGCGGGCCAGACCCACCACTTGCCAACCCTTACCCACCAGGGCCCTGACACTGGCCTGTCCGATGCCACTCGATGCACCGGTGACCACTGCCCGCTTGATCGTATTCGTTGAATCCGTCATCATCGCTCCTTCATCTGCCATCCTTGAACAGCGCTCACCACCAACGCTAGCGCGGAAACAAGCACCCGAGCGCATTCCCACCCCGATGTGGTCGGATATCAACCAGTCGTTCATTCATCTCTGTGCAGTTCTCGGCGTAATCCGGGTCGCCATGGAATATGGGCCTAGGGTATTCAGATAACCACGTACTGGTTGAGTCGCTTCCTGCGCTGCCGCCAATCCGGCATGTACCTGGTCATCAGCTCCTGGAACAGGGGACCGTGTCCATGGGCATGCAGGTGGGTCAGCTCGTGAACGAGCACATACTCCAGAAGTTCAGGATCCAACCATGCCAGCTCAGTATTGAGCCGAATCCGGCCCGTGGAAGGAGTACAGGACCCCCAGCGGGTCTTCATATGACGCAGAGTGATGGCCGTTGGACGCTTACCAACGACCGGCACCCAGGTTTCAACCAGCCGAGGCAGCCTCTCTTCGATGATTCGCCTGGCCCTATCCTCGGATCGGTCCTTCCCCTGCGGTTCCTCCCCGAGGCTGCTCTCACCATCTGCTTTTCGATCATCGGCAGTATCGTTGGAATCACTCGCAATCTCCGAAATGGAGTTACTGATACGCCCTCGGGTCCGGCCAATCCAAACCCTTCTGGCCCGGACGAACTCCTCAAGCTGCTTATCCGAGAGACCGACCGGAGCCGTGACTTCAAGCCGTCCTTCAGGCGGTTTCACCCGCAGATAGACGTTCTTGATTCGCTTGCTGATGACCAGGACCTCTTCACCATCCAACTCAAGCAGGCGGCGCTTGACCGTCGATCCGGCACCCCGGCCCCTTCTGCCGCCACCGATTGTCTTGGTCATATACGAATCTCCGTCATACCTGCATTCTTCACCACCCCCGCGATGTAGCTTGTAATCTTGCAACTCACGACGCGACGCGAATTGACTTACTCTGCCCACATGGTATGCTAATTATTTGTGTGATTCTCCAGAGTCACATGGAATGGGCCTGTAGCTCAGCTGGTTAGAGCGCATCCCTGATAAGGATGAGGTCGGAGGTTCAAGTCCTCCCAGGCCCACGCACTTCTGCTTTTTGAAGTTCATTCCAATCACGGGGCTATGGCGCAGCTGGTAGCGCATCTGCTTTGCAAGCAGAGGGTCGCCGGTTCGAACCCGGCTAGCTCCACAGGTAGGGCTTTGATGAGAAGACCCCGTGGACTACATCCACAAAACACTCACAGCCACTCTTAGTACTCTTTGAAACCCATTACGCGAAGTTCGTTCACTTAAACAACGCGCCGCCAAATCCAGCAGGGGATAAAGGGCTACACCAATGCCACATCAAAAGCACCGCCAACCAAGATACCGTCGGGCCGCAAGCCGAGAAGTTATCCTCCTTCGGAGCATCATCGTGCCGCCGGTTCAGACCCTCCCGCACATTTCAAAACCCGGAAGAGTTTATCCAATAACTAGTCCCGCTGTCTACACATATCTAATGCGAATTGCACACAAATAGAAGGAAGAGCAAGCAAGGGCGTACTGTTATAGCCCAGCACTCCCATAACCGACCACGCACATCCGTTACCACTTCCCAGCAGTTACCCCCCCCCCTGCTCTTACCTAATCCTTTGCATTGGCGGGAGCTGCTGTTCAAATATCGGAAGTTCCACAATTGACGACCGCTTAAATATCAGTCACGGATGTAGACACTGCTGCCACTCTCGAGACTGTCTTCAGGTGGTTTCCCTATCATTCAGACAGTTTCCCGCATTAGGGAGCGTCAACGGACACGGTCAACTTCCATGGTTACCTTCAAGACTAGTGAGATCATCATCGTTGGCACCGATCAAGAATCCGTAGCGCCCTTTTTCCCCCTTCGTTAGGGCAATGAGGTTACACTTCTCCTGCAATGAACCAATCTCAGGCATGAACTTAGTGTTATCAGCTATAATTACTTGTCCCGCATCTTGTTCGCAGGCAAGGTGGTCGTATAAAGCAGCAGGGATAGTTTCCATTGCTTCCTGCAAGTCGGGATCCAACTGAGGATCATCAAGCCCAAGGAGTGGTGTGTCAATTATCAACATCCCAGGATTGTGCGCAGCATTGGAAGAGAGATATTGACGTAGTGCCAGTAAGACAGCCGTATTGACGAATGACCTATACCCCTGACCCTCTTCGCCCTTGGTTTTCCCGTTAACAACCGCATCAAAGGTAGCGCGCGAGAACTTTGCTTCTTTAAGTTTAGGAAAAGCACAAGCACCCAAGATGTCCAGTAAGTACGTACTCATTTGATCCCAGAACTCTTTGGGATATTCGTCAAGAGGAGCGAAAGTCCCAGCGGTGAATGTGAGGTCCTTTCTCTTCAGGATTTCTGCCTCGGTGTCATTCTTGCGCTCTAAGAGTTGTTGTCTCTCTGCCTGTGACGCGATGATAGCGTTATGACTAGCAATTGCGGCCTTAAGTGTCCGAAGCTGCGGCTTTAATTCGTTGCGAATATGAGACGTGATCTCTTTGGCGTTTGCAGCAAGCTGGCGCTCCTGCTCTTGTAGGGAAGTCTGCTCAAGCCCCATTTGGTCCATGGTCTTCCCGAGGTCGCTGAGGCGTACAACCAGTTCCTGCCGTTCGTGAGGATCAGGCGCTGGAATCGATGTTTGCACTTCAGGTGGTAAGTTCTGTGTGCAGACAGGACAGGCTGTTGGCGATACGAGATCACCAGTCTTAGTGTGACCCTCATCCACAAAATCAAAGCGGTCAATTCGAGCCCGGTATGAAGAAGCAAGCTCCTCATAACGACTACGCAAGCTATACGTTTCGGCTAATTCCTCACGTACCTTCTGTAGTTTTGAAACAACTTCTTGCCCTTGCTGCGTGGCTCGATTAATCCGCTGCTGGACGCGACCAAGTTCCTCCGACAGTTCTTCAACTCGCCTCTCGATTTCTGCGGGATCACTGGTTCCAAGCTCTTTATCTATAAGTTCTATTCGCTGATCTAGTTGCTCGGGCAGCGGCTTAAGATATTCAATAATTGCGAAGTTACGAATCCTCTTACTCTCTGCAGACTCGGTCTTGGCATAGGCAGCATAATTTTTCCCTGTAATCAACGAAGCAAGAGCGCACTTAAATGCTGGTTCTGCTGTATTTTGAGTCGGCAGCAGAACCGGGTCTTTTGTGCTGATACGGTCCTCATCCGCATATAGAGCATGCCAGAAAGTTCTCCAAGTGAGAGCTTGTGTTTTGAGATCTCTGTTTGCTATGACCTTGAGTTCTTCAGGATGTTCAAAACCTATAAGCCGCAGCCATACTGAGTTTAAAGATGGTTTGCGTTTCGTCTGGTTCCGCGTGTAAGTCCCTTGTTTTATGCGAGGGTCAGTGCTTGTTATCTCAATATTGTTTTGCCCAGGGCCAATAGGACGAACAAGCCTGAGATCTCCTCGAGGCGTGCATATCCTCATCCGCACTTCGGTATACCCGGATTTCTCGTTGAGAATGAACTTTTTATGATCCATGCCGAACATGTAGTCGATGCACTCAAGAATCCAGGACTTACCGGAGTTGGATGGCCCGCAAATAATATTGAGCCCTGATTTGAAGTTAACACTCGAATCTGGCCGACTCGGGTGTCCAGCCACAGTAACGCTGGAGATCCAGAAATTCGATTCCATCAAACACCCCTTTCCGATGAACCGCTTCCAATTATTCCTACTAGTTCGTTTGTGCTTAGCCCAGATGTTCGCTCAATCGTATCGAGAGCAATAAAGAAAAAACGTTGTGCATAACTAGAGCACATCTGGTTAACGATCGACTCGCCAATAGACGTGATCGTAAACGAGTAGGGCACACGAGTGTCATCTAGTTTTACTAGTCCTTGGAGTGCGAGCTTTCGGAGAGCATCCTGCATCAGAGTGGTACGAGTGCAGAGCTCTCCACCAGCAAGGCGATGAGTGCCGTTCAGATTATCTTCCCCCACACCAAAAGTACGCGCATTGACGGTAATCGTATCCAAGGCACCGAGGTAATCTGCATCAGCAGCGTCATCAAGCAAAAAGAGGAACACAAGAGCGCGCAACTCTGCTTCAAAACTGGTATCCAAAAATGTCGATCCGGTCAATTGACCCACCTCATACGTTTACGAGCCACCAGCTCGTGACACGCACCTTTCCGGCTCCACACGTCGATCAAGGCAATAATTCGATCGAGCTGATGACCATCAAATTGGACTGTCACAGATTGCGAAAGTGTTGCAAGCAAACGCTCAAGCCCACTGTTGTATTGACGCATATTGGTATCAGTTATTCCGGCATACATTCCGTCTAAGAACTCTTCGAAGAGCGACCGTCCATCGTTAACACAGTTCCATGAGGTTTCCCGTACCCACTCAGCCCGATAGAATGCTTTCCGTTGATCCTGAAAGTGTGACGCAAACTGCTCCGGAATGTCATCAACGGTGGCGCTAGTGTCGGAACGGTCCTGCTCTTCACAGTATGCCAATAAGAGAGCTTTAACATAACCAAGTTCTTGATCTTGAACCTTATCGGGTATGGCTTTCTTGGGCGGTAGTCCCAGTTTCTCATCGCCTAGACACAGCAGATTTTTTTCCCGATCAATATAAGGAACATTATCTCGATCAGCAACGTCTTCCCATGTCTGCTGAGTAAAGCTAGGTTTTTTATCAGCGCCTGCAGCCTTGGTAAAGATCCGATAAAAAAGACGTCCAAGCCTTTCGGCAACATTACCCTTGTTTATTGATGAGTCCAGCGCGTGGAGTTGATACGCAAGATCGTTAAGTGCCGGCTCTTCATATGCCCCCTTGACATTTTCTCCAAATCTGTACTCATCCCAACGTTTCGCTAATTCGCTTCCCACCCGCGCAGGCAGCAAGGTGCTCCCATTGGCATAGCCTTTCCAACTACCCTCTTTACGAAGCTCCAGCGCTGATTTTCCCGTAGGTTTCAAACCCATATCAATAAGTTCCGCAGTGAATTGGCCTAGGCTGCTGGTGCCTTTCATAAGAGGACGAATTGTCGTCATAACGACTTGAAAATCAGATTTGCTCTCCATCGCACCCCTCTCCATCGCGGTTCATCGCAATTCATCGTATCCCAACCGATCGAAAAACCCCTATTTGAGAATCTGGAAGCGCAAGGGCGGATAGCGAGCTTTAAAGCACTTGCTACAAGGCTGTTTCACTCTTGACGCGCTCAGTTTCACGAGCGCAGAAGTATACCGATCAAGTTGTAATAGGAGGTGAACAGAGACTATGGATATGACACGAATCAATATGAAGCAGACATCTCAACTGGTCGCCAAGATAGCATCCGAACTGCTTCGCGACAGTCAAACCCCTGCCAGCATAAAGTCAGTTGCCGCATCCGCACTGGCGCAGACTAAACCTCGTAAGAACAGGTAGTCAACTCGGTTGTCCTGTTATCCAGATACCAAAGACAGGACAACCGTCTTTTATGTTGACTCGATCAGGATAATTACTGAAAGGCCATCTCCCATACTCCTCGGTACGCCTCACCCATATCCAAAGAACCACCAATAAGCGATTAACTGGCACCATCTATATCCATGTCTACTGGTTTTCTCATGCCCTTAAATAACTTCTCGCCACGAGTAGTTCAGCCACCTTGAGCAATCACTACAAATCAGCTGCTCATCATGAGTTGTATCTTACCCGGAACCGCGCTCCCGACCCAGGTGGCCACTTTCACATAACAACCCTCGGAACTTATGAGTCCAATCAGCAAACTGATGTGATCCATGAGGACGTGCTCCTTCACTGGGCGTCTCTCCCTAGATGCCCTTTTCCGACCTTCACGTTAGGGAGACCTTCCTCCTATCTGCATATTTCGGAGATGCCATACCGGCGGTTGTGAGATAAACAATCATAAAGACCATTGGTACCTGTATATACAAGTACCGGTCCGAACTCATGGCAGCGACTTTACGTCGCCACCAGGAATCCGGGCCGGTACTGTATTTGCTGCTTCGCAACCAAACCATACTCAGGCGGAAATGAGCCTGCCATCCTGCAGGGTCAGCAGCCGGTTGACCCGGGCCAGGACCGAGGGCCGATGGGAGACGATCAGGTAGGCCCTGTCACCCTGTTGATCGATCAGGGATTTGAGCACCTTGCCCTCTAGGAGGGCATCCATGTTGCTGGTCGGTTCGTCCAGCAGGAGCAGGGAGGCCTGGCTCAGGAAGGCGCGGGCCAGGGCCACCCGCTGCTTCTGCCCTTCCGAGAGCTCGGACCCGTTGCCGGTCAGAACCTGGTCCAGTCCCTTGGGCAGCTGGTCAATCAGATCATCAAGGCAGGCCTGGTTGGCGGCCTCGGCAATCTCCTCCCGGCTGGCACCAGGTCGGGCTATGGCGATGTTGTCGGCCAGGGTTTCACTGAATATATAGGTATCCTGGCTCACCAGGGTCTGTCGGGCACGCAGATCAGCAGTGTTGATGGTCTCGATGGGCAGACCTGAGACGGTCAGGTCGCCAGCATTCCTGTCTCGGAAGCGCATGAGCAGGTCGATGAGCGTGGTCTTCCCGGCCCCGTTCTCACCCTGGACCCCGACCAGGTCCCCTGGCTTGATGTCCAGTTCCAGGTCATGCAGAACCAGGGAACCGCTCCCATCCTGGTCAGCCCCGGTGGCATAACCGAAGGAGAGCCCACCGGCATGGGTGCCTGAGTAGGTAGGCAGCCTGGACCCTTCAGCCACCTCTTCGACCTCAGGCTCCTCGTCCAGCAGACCGAAGACCCGTCGTGCGGCGGCGATGGTCGGTTGCAGGCCCGAGCCCAATCTGGCCACAGGAATCAGGGGGCCGAAGGAGCTGAGGAAACCAACCAGACCGATCATGGCCGGGGCCAGACCAATCGCTCCCCTGCCTGCGAGCGCGCAGACGGCCAGGGTGAAAGCGGCCATGCAGACGAGGGTGGCCACCTGGGTGGCCAGGTCGTTGTAGAGGGTGTTGCGTGAGGTGCGGCGCCGTGATTCCAGCATGTCACCGGTGGCCTCATCCAGGTTCTGCCTGACCTGCTCGGCGGCGCCCAGAGCCACCAGTTCGCGCCGTCCGTCGAGGGTCTCCAGGAGAAGGCTGTGCAGGCGCCCCTGGGCTGTCCGCTCGGCCATAGCCACGCGGAAGGTGGGCGAGGCGCTGAGGAGGGGGATGACCAGACCTACGATCAGGTAGGAAACCAGGGCCATCAGTCCCATCCACCCGGACAAGACAGTCAGCGTGACCAGGTTGACCACGGCGGTGATCACGGCAATGGCGATGGGCGACAGGGTATGGGCGTAGAAAATCTCCAGAGCCTCGATGTCATCGGTCAGGACGGTGACCATATTGCCCCGCCCCCGCCGCGACAACTTGGCCGGGGCCAGAGTCCGCATCTTATCGAAAACGGTCACACGGATGTCGCGCAGGACACTGAACGCCATTTCATGGTTGTAGTACTGCTCGCCGTAGGCCATAACCCCCTTGAGCACCCCGGCCACAATGGACGTTACCGCCCAGGCAATCCAGGTCCGGCTCAGCCAGCTCCCGTTTCCTGTCAGTCCACTCAGGCCTATCAGGGCCGCCGTCGCGGCCATGACGCACCACACAGAGCACAGGTGGCCGAGCGACCCGCATCCTATGGCCTTACCTTCGGTGGCTGCCAGGGGCCTCATCAGTCCGGCCATTCGACGCATGATGCTCAGAGAGCCGCCGCCGGCCAGGGGGCCGACCTCCTCCTTGGGCATGGCACTTGTACTGGTACCGCTCAACGAGCCGGTTCCCTTCTGCTTGGAAGTCCTCTGTCGGCTCATCGTGCGGCCTCCAACTCTTCGTATCGTTCCTGCTCGTTCCACTGGGCCGCAAAGAGTCCGCCCGCTTCCATGAGCTGGTCAAAATCACCGCTTTCCACCAAGTGCCCCTGGTCCAGAAGCAGGATCCTGTCCGCATCCCGCACCCCGGCCAGGCGGTGGGTGATGGTGATGACCAGGCTGGACCTGCCAAGCCGATCCATCAGGGCGGACAGACTGGCATCGTGCTCACGGTCGACGGCGCTGGTGGCCTCGTCGAAGATGTAGAGCCTGGATCCACGCAGGAGCCCTCGTGCAATGGAAAGGCGCTGCCTCTGCCCTCCCGACAGGTTTGAGCCACCTGGCTCAAGTCGAGATTCCAGCCCCTCCGGCCGATTCAACAGGTCTTGGAGGTCCACATCCCTCAAGGCCTGCTTCAGAACCTCATCCGAGTACCCGACACCCGCCGGGTCAAGGTTGGACCGCAGGGTGCCGCTGAAAAGATGATCGGTACCCCTGACCACGGTTTGGGAAGTTATCAGGTCCGAGGGGGACATCCGGCTTACCTGATTACCGAATATACTCAGGCTTCCCTCATACCCCTTGAGCTGCCCGCTCAGAATGGAAGCCAAAGTCGACTTGCCCGATCCGGAAGCACCGACGATACCGATATGTCCCTGCTGCGGAAGCTCGAAATTCAGGGCATGCAGTGCCGTGAACCCGTCGGGATACGTAAACCTGAGATCGCCGGCCTTGACCCCGCACTTAGCTCCGGCGCCCTCACCGTCGCCTGGATCGATCTGCTCAACAGTCGCACCTTCCTGCCTCGCACCCGTATCGGCACGTGCACCCTGGGAGGACTCGGAACCGACAGGGCCTGAAGCCTCTCGGTCGGCCCGGTCATGTGCTTCCTCCTCCTGCCTTTCCCGGCGTATGGCGGCAATGGCCTTACCCTGACGGGTGGCCACCACACCGGCATGTGCCAGGTAGCTCATACGTTGAGCGGGGGCAAAAAGACGGACACCGGTCAGGACGACCACGATGGAGGGCAGAAGCCAGATACGTGGGCCCGAGCCCCACTGGACCAGCACGGTCAGAACGGCAGCCAGGATGACGGTCAGGTGGACCATCATGTCGGCATTGATCAGACTACGCAGCTGCCCGGCCAGAACCGCCATGGTCTGGCGGCGGAAACCTTCGGAGTCCTCTGCCAGGCGGTCGGCTTCGGCCTGGTCAGCATGGAAGATCTTCAACGTATTCAGGCCACGCAGGGACTCCTCGAAGTGGACCCCCACCTTGTCGTACTTGCGCAGATGCGCCGTTTGGACCTTGGTGTTGCGTTTGGTTCCCATCCTGAGGGTAAAGGGCATGACCACCATGCCCACCAGCACGACGATGGCACCCACAGGGCTGACCGGCAGGAGGACAAGCAGCACGACAGGCAGCATCATGACCGACTGGAAGAGAATGGGCAGGAAATCCGTGAAGTAGGAAGCCACCCGCTTCACGCCCTCCGTGGACAGCATGGCAAGGCTCTGGTTGGGGCGGTTCCCATCAACCTTTCGCTGCCTGCCGTCAAACATGGAAAGGTAGAGATCCTCCGAAAGGGCCGTGCTGATTGAGGTGCCTAGAGAGGCGGAACACCGGCTGATCGCCAGAAGGCAGAGTCCTCGGACCAGAATCAGCACCACCAGGCTGACCGCCAGGGCCGGAATCCGTCCAACAAGGGGGATCAGCAGCCCCGGAACCGGCAGACCCCAGAGGAATCCCAGAGCGTAGATGGACAGGATCATGATCAGCAGCTCCGCCACGGCCCCCACCGTATGCAGGAGGCCCAAAATGACGCTGCCGGATACCTTGGCACCCGGCAAATGCAGAAGTTCCTTATTGATCATGCTTGATTCCATCCGAAAATTATCATTGCTCGTTTGTAGATGCAGACTAACAAAAGGGTTTTCGGAAGGGCAATACCCGAAATTTGGAAATCCTGAAGAGAAGCATGGAAAACCAGGAAACAGGACCGTAATCAGCGGCAGCAAGTCCAGATAGAGCAAATCTTCACGAAATCTTCATTGCCAAATCTGCAAGAATCATCTTAGACTCGTTCCACATCCATCAGACCGGCCGGGTGAGCCGCGGATCAAACTGCAGGATTGAGCCTGGGCCGTTTCTGCAGGGAGCCGATACTCCCCGTCCGGTGACTTTGGGGGGACGAGCCAGAAAAACGGTGGATGCCCAGAATAATTGCCATGACGGCCCACTACGCCCGAACGGGAGCATACGTACCCATGAACACACTCAAAGCCAAGGACCTCATCAACATCGGCATATACAGTGCCCTGTATTTCATCTGCATGGCCCTGGCCGCCTTTCTCACGGGGTTTGTGACCGGCATGATTCTGCCCGGTTTCTCGTCCATCCTCCTGCCCGGTATCGTCGGCCTGATTGCCGGACCGGTCTATATGCTCATGTCCAACAAAGTCCCCCGCTTCGGCGGCATCACCATCATGGGCATCCTGATGGGCCTCTTCTTCCTGGTCTCCGGACACTTCGCCTTCTCGTTCATCCCCTACGTGTTCTGCGGGGTCCTGGCCGACTTCCTGCAGAACGTGGTGGGCAAGGGCAAGTCCGAACCCATGCGTTACCTGAGCTACACCATATTCGCCTTCGGCAACACCGGCCCGGCCCTGCCCCTCTGGTTCATGAAGAACGCCTACGTGGCCAGCCTCGTCAGGAAGGGCAAGAACCAGGCCTATATCGATAAGGTCTTTGCGCAGATCAGCACACCCACCCTGATAATCTGTGTGGTTGTCACCATCGCAGGCGCCCTGCTGGGAGCCTGGATCGGATCAATGATCGTCAAGCGCCACTTCGCGAGGATACCTGCCAAGGCATGAAAAGGATATCGATCTACAGCAAGTTCTTCCTGGTTGTCTTTGCCAACGGGCTGCTCTTTTTCACCCTGCCCGACGCATTGACCCTGGCCATCACCCTGTATTTCTGCAGTTTCCAGTTTGTGGATGGCAGAATCAGGAAGGGCTTGAAGTGGGTCGGCATCACCGCCGTATTCGCGGTGGGGACCTATCTGGCATACCTGGCCCCCGAGAACCTCTTCGGACGTTACATACTCTTCTTCTTCGTAGGCCTGGGCAAGATGCTGCCGGTCGTGATTGTAGGGGCCTACATATCCGGAACCACCAAGGTCTCCGAAATCATCTGCAGCCTGCGCTGCCTGCACGTTCCCCAGTGGATAGTCATACCCACCAGCGTGCTCTTCCGCTTCTTCCCGACCGTACGGAACGACTACCGGCAGATTCGCAAGGCCATGAAGTTCAGGGGGATTGCCACCACCACCGGCGACATGGTGCGTCACCCCGTCAGAACCATGGAGTTCATCTACGTGCCGCTGCTGAGCAATGCCACCAATGTGGCATCCGACCTGGCATCGGCTGCATTGACAAGAGGACTCACCGACCCTGGCCCAAAGACCTCCCTGGTCCGGGTCAGGTTCACCCCGGCGGATGCCGCCATGTGCCTGCTGGGACTCGTCCTGATTGGAGCTGCCTTCTATGCTCTCCGGTAAGAACATCAGCTTTGTCTACGAAGACGCCGCGCAACCATCGCTGGACCATGTCAATATGGAGGTCGGCAAGGGGCAGCTCCTGGTGATTACAGGCAAGAGCGGATGCGGCAAGACCACCATATCCAGGATTGTCAACGGCCTGATTCCCGAACTCTACGAGGGTGAGCTGGATGGGCACTGCCTTCTGGACGGTACCGAGACCATCGATCAGCCCATATACCAACTGTCCAGAAGGGTGGGCTCGGTATTCCAGAACCCCAAAACCCAGTTCTTCACCACCGACGTGCGCAGCGAACTGGCCTTCCCCTTGGAGAACATGGGGATGGAGCGGGAAACCATCAGCAAGCGCATGGACCAGGTGACCGCCCTCTTCGGCATCGAACGTCTGCTTGATCGCAGCATGTTCTCCCTATCGGGCGGCGAAAAACAGATGATTGCCATAGCCTCATCCTGCATGGCCGACCCCGAGCTGCTGGTCCTGGACGAACCTTCCAGCAACCTCGATGTAGAGGCCATAGAGGAGCTGACCGCCATTCTCGGCAAACTCAAGGCCCTGGGGCTGACCATCCTGGTCATCGAGCACAGGCTCTACTACCTGAGGGACCTGGCCGACAGGTTCCTGGTCATCCGTGACGGACAGGTGGCCGGCACCTTCACCCCGGAATCCATGGCGGCCATCAGCCCCGAAGAACGCGAGCAGCTTGGCCTGCGGGCCCTGGTCCTGCCCGAGCCACACAATGCCGACAGCCCGGCATCAGCCACCGTAACAGCGACCGGTCGGAGTGAATCCAGCCTCCGGGTAACCAATCTCTCCTTCTCTTACGACCACGGACAGACCCCGGCCGTACAGATTGACGACCTGACGGTATCCAACCAGCAGATCACCGGTATCATCGGCAGAAACGGAGCAGGTAAGAGCACCCTGGCCAACCTTCTGACCGGACTGCACAAGGCCGAACACGGCGGTGAGTTCTTCCTGAACGGCAAGCGGCAGTCGACAAGGGAGCTGATAGAGAACTCCTACATGGTCTTCCAGGACGTGAACTACCAGCTCTTCTGCGAGAACGTCCGCAAGGAGCTCCTCCTGGGTGCCAGACGGCCCGAACTCCTCGATGACGTCACCTCGGAACTGGACCTGGACGGCCTGCTTGACCGTCATCCCAACACCCTGTCGGGCGGAGAGAAGCAGCGGGTGGCCATAGCAGCGGCCATCATGGCCGACAAGCATCTGGTCATCCTGGACGAACCCACGAGCGGCCTGGATCTGTATCACATGAACCAGGTGACTCGGGCCATACGGTACATGCAGGACCGAGGCACCATAATCCTGATAATCTCCCACGATGAAGAGTTCCTCCGGCAGACCTGTCAACGCTTCCTGACCTTCCGCCAGGGCAGACTGGTGACCGACCAAAACAGTATGGAAAGCCTGATCGGCGCCCTCTAGGCATACCCTGCGACACGCCTGAACCACAGTGCTTCCCCTTGGACCTGACCACCCCTTGTGTCTACAGTTTTACTGGGGAATACCGGTATCGGGATGCGGAGCAACCATACGCTTCGGTCACCAAACCCGGCTGTCAAGGAAAAGAAGGGCACGAATGGGCTACATCGACGTCATCGGAGAAACGAAGCGGTATGTGACCGGTGCAACGACCATTGCGGCCAACAAGGACGTCACCTTCTCCATCGACAAGGGGGAACTGGTCGTCATCCTGGGAGCCTCTGGCGCAGGCAAATCGACCGTTCTGAACATCCTGGGCGGGATGGACACCTGCAGCGAGGGCCAGGTGGTCGTGGACGGCAAGGACATCGCCGGCTATGACGCCCGACAGCTGACGACCTACCGCCGCTATGACGTGGGATTCGTCTTCCAGTTCTACAACCTGGTGGCCAACCTGACCGCCCGGGAAAACGTGGAGTTGGCATCGGAGATCGTGGAAAACGCCGCCGACCCGGTCCAGACCCTGATTGATGTCGGTCTGGGTGACCGGATTGACAACTTCCCCGCCCAGCTTTCGGGCGGCGAGCAGCAGCGGGTGGCCATCGCCAGGGCCGTGGCCAAGAACCCCAAGATCCTTCTCTGCGACGAGCCCACCGGGGCACTGGATTATCGGACCGGCAAGCAGGTGCTGCGCATCCTCCAGGACCAGTGCCGCAAGCACGGCGCCACTGTGGTTATCGTCACCCACAATGCAGCCATCGCCCCCATCGCCGACCGGGTGATTCGCATGCATGACGCCCGGGTACAGTCCGTAGAGACCAACAGCAGCCCCGAAGACATCGACAACGTGGAGTGGTGAAGATGCAGACCGTCAGAAGGGTGCTCTGGCACGACATCCGCATTTCCTTCCGCAAGTCCCTGGGACGGTTCATCTCCATCGTCTGCCTGGTCGCACTAGGGTCCTTCGCCCTGGTGGGATTGAGCGTGGCCGGACCGGACATGCGACAGGCAGGCAACGCCTACCTTTCCGAACACCACCTGGCCGATTTGACGGTCATCAGCAGCTATGGGCTGGACCAGGACGACCGAAAGGCCATAGACACCGCGCCGGGCAGCTCCGGAATCGAGTACGGCTACCTCAAGGACGTGGTCCTGAAAGGGGGCGACCAGAGCCTGCGCATCTACTCGGCCCCCAAACGAATATCCACCTACGAACTGGTGGAGGGGTCCATGCCCACCAGGCCGGACCAGATAGCCATCGATACGGCCCTGGCCGAAAACCACCCCATCGGCACCAGCATTGAAGTGGACGAAAAGGCCGACCAGCTGGGCAGGAAGATACTCAGACACCACAGGTTCCAGGTGGTCGGGACGGTCAAATCGACCGAAATCCTGAGCAAGGTCAACATGGGGCCGTCCACCGCCGGGTCGGGATCCCTGGATTCATATGCCGTATCCACACCGGGTGCCTTCGATTCCGACGAGGTCATGATTGCCCGCCTGACCTTCAAGGACCTGGACCGGATTCAGGACCACTACTCGGACCGGTATATCAATGCACTGCAAGGTCACAAGGACGCCCTGAACAGGATTCTGTCCGATCGCCCCACGGCAAGGCTTGCCACCGTCAAACGCCCCCTCAAGGAAAAGCTGGACCAGGGGCAGGACCAGGTGAATCAGGCCAGGAGGGAGCTCGAAGGAAACCGACGACAACTGGACGAGGGCCGACAGCAACTGGACCAGGCCGCCCAGAGCCTCCTGGCAGCCAGGGACCAGATGGCATCCCAGACGGCCGAGGCCCAGGCAGCCATCGACCAAGGGCAGCGGCAGGCTGACCAGGGCCAGGCCGAACTGACTCGGCAACAGGCCATATACCAATCTTCGGCGGACCAGGTGGCCCAAGGCAGGGGGCAGGTCGACCAGGGCCAGGCGGCCATCAACCAGGGGCAGGACCAGCTTGATGCCTCCCGCCAGCAACTGGAGAACGGGAAGACCCAGGCCGACCAGGCCGTGGCCCAGACCCAGGCCGACCAGGCCCAATGCAGGCAGGGCATCACGCAGGTCACCAGCCAGATTCAGGCCGTCGACACGGAGCTGTCAGCCCCCGGGCTGACCCCCGAACAGGAGGAGAAGCTCAACCGCACGAAGGCGGAACTCCAGGGCCAGCTAGACGAGCTCAACCGTCAGTCACCCCAAATCGATGCCATGGTGGCCGAAGTCCAGGCAGGCCGCGAGGCCTTCATGTCCAACCAGTACACCCCGGGCATGGCCCAGGTCGCAGCCACCCAGCAGGAACTCGACGGGCGGCGCCAGGATCTGATTCAGGCGAGGGCAGAGGTCGAAGAGGGCGAGCGCCAGCTGGCCCAGGGGAAAACCCAACTGGACCAGGCCACCGCCCAGCTCGACCAGGGCCGGGCAAGGCTGGATCAGTCCCGGCAGACACTGGCTGCCAGTAGGGCTTCGGCACAGGAGCAAATCGATCAGGGTCAATCCGCCTTAAACCAGAACACCGCGGATTATCAGGCCAAACTGGGCCAATTCAACCGGGAGAGCCCTGAGGCCCTGAAGAAAATCGACGACTCCCAGGAGGAGCTGAACAAGTCGTCCGACCGGCTGAAGCGCATGGGGAAGCCCGTCTACGCTCTGGACTCACGCAGGGAAGCGCCCGGTTCAGAGGGCTACAAGGTCTACGTCTCCGTCTCCTTCATCGTGGATTCCCTGGCCAAGATCTTCCCCTACTTCATGTACCTGGTGGCCGCCCTGGTCACTTTCACAACCATGACCCGCTTCGTGGATGAGGAGCGAATCAACGCAGGAACACTGAAGGCCCTGGGTTATCGGGACCGCGATGTCATGGCCAAGTTCCTGGTCTACGGCGGGGTGGCCTCGGCCCTGGGTGCCATCATCGGCGTCATCACCGGCCACACCCTCATGCCCTGGATTATCTACCAGGCATATTCCCCTGCCTTCGACATGCCACCCATCCACTACGGCTTCCACCTGCCAATCACCCTCCTGGCCTGCCTGCTGGCCTTCCTGAGTGCCGTGGTCCCGGCCTTCCTGAGTGCCTGGCGGGAGCTGCGCGAGAAGCCCTCCGCCCTCCTCCTGCCCAAACCGCCCAGCGCCGGATCGAAGATTCTCCTCGAACATATTCCGCTGATTTGGAATCGGCTCAATTTCACCCACAAGGTCACCGCCCGGAACATATTCCGCTACAAGCAGCGGATGCTGATGACCATCTTCGGGGTCTGCGGCTCCGTGGCCCTTCTGATGACCGGGTTCGGCGTACAGGGGTCCATATCGGCCATCAACGAGCATCAGTTCGGCCAGGTGGTTCGCTACGACCTGATTGCCGCCGAGAGCAGTCAGGCCACCGCCGACCAGCAGGCCACCATCAGGAAGCGGCTGGACAGGGCCGACGTGAACGGGTCCATGAACGTCCGTTACGAGGAAATGAGCAAGACAGCAGGCCACAACGCCGACAAGCAGTCCATCACGATGCTTGCGCCGGCCTCGGTCAGCCACCTGAACGACTTCATCAACCTGGACACCCGCTCGGGCCACAAACCCCTGGACCTCACGGGCGACGGGGTGGTCATCTCCGAGCGGATAGCCCAGCTGACCGGAACCAAGGTCGGTGGGTCCATCACCCTCCAGGATTCCGGAGGCAGGGACAGAACCATGCGGGTGGATGGAATCTGCGAGATGTATCTGGGGCACTTCGTCTTCATGAGTCCGACCACCTACCAGGCCGTTTTCCACCAGGACTACTCCGCCAATGCCCACCTGGTCGCCTTCAAGGATTCCAGCGTGGAGAACACCCGGAAGCAGGCCGCCTCCTTCATGCGGATCGACGGCATCCAGGGCGTGGTGCAGAACACCACCATGATGGGCCAGATCGACACAGTGGTCCGGTCCATGAACATAATCATGCAGGTGCTGATTATCGTGGCCACCCTCCTGGCCCTGGTCATTCTCTACAATCTGACCAACCTGAACGTTGAGGAGCGCATCCGCGAGCTGAGCACCATCAAGGTCCTGGGCTTCTACGACCACGAAGTGACCATGTACATCTACCGGGAAACCATCCTCCTCTCGGCCATCGGAGTCCTTGCCGGGTACGGATTCGGAGCCTGGCTCCACCACTACATCATCACCACCGTCCCGCCCGACAACATCATGTTCGACCCCTCCATCAGGTGGGTGGCCTTCGCCATTCCCCTGGTCATGATCGTGGTCATCACGGCCGTTCTGGGATGGCTGGTCAACCACAAGCTCAGGAACGTAGACATGCTGGAAGCCCTGAAGTCCGTGGATTAGACGGCACCCAGGCTTTACCCATACTTGTGGCGTAAGCTTGAGCTTCTGGAATCGATATCACTGAACAGCCAAGAAGCGGGGAATCATAGTGCTGCAGATTGAACACGTCTCCAAACAGTACAAGACCGGGGATTTTGTCCAGCAGGCCCTGGATGACGTCAGCGTCAACCTGCGGGACAACGAGTTCGTGGCCATCCTGGGCCCATCGGGATCAGGCAAGACCACTCTGCTGAACATCATCGGCGGTCTGGACCGGTACGACAGCGGAGACCTGATCATCAACGGGACATCCACCAAGAAGTACAAGGACCGGGACTGGGACTCCTACCGTAACCACACGGTTGGTTTCGTATTCCAGAGCTATAACCTGATTCCCCACCAGACCATCCTCTCGAACGTGGAGCTGGCCCTGACCATTTCCGGGGTATCCCGCAAGGAACGCCATACCCGGGCAGTCAAGGCCCTGGAGCAGGTAGGCCTGGGCGAGCATGTCAACAAGCGACCCAACCAGCTCTCCGGCGGCCAGATGCAAAGGGTTGCCATAGCCCGTGCCCTGGTGAACAACCCCAGTATCCTCCTGGCCGACGAGCCCACCGGGGCACTGGACTCCGAGACCTCGGTCCAGATCATGGACCTCCTCAAGGAGGTGGCCAAGGACCGCCTGGTCGTCATGGTCACCCACAATCCGGAACTGGCCCACCAGTACGCCACACGAATCGTGGAACTGCACGACGGGGTCATTCTCAGCGATTCCAATCCTGTGGTCGAGGAAGAGGTTCCCAAGGAGCAGGCCCAGCACCGCACCTTCGGCAAGGCCTCGATGGGGCTCCTTACCTCCCTCTCCCTGAGCTTCAACAACCTGCGGACCAAAAAGGCCAGGACCCTTCTCACCTCCTTCGCCGGGTCAATCGGCATCATCGGCATAGCGCTGATCCTGTCCGTATCCACCGGCGTGAACCGGTACATCGACAACATCCAGCGTGAGACCATGACCTCCTACCCCATCACGATCCAGGAGCAGTCCTTCGACCTGAACAAGATCATGGACTCGGCCCAGGAATCCGAAAAGGAGGCCAAGTCCCACAAGGACCTCAAGGCCATATACCCCGATGATTCCAGCATCAAGGGGGCCTCGAGCCTGACCAGCAGCATCACCCAGAACAACCTGACAGGCTTCAAGAAGTACCTGGACAACCCCAAGAGCGAGATTCACCAGTACGTAGGGTCGGTGGGCATTCAGTACTCCTACGACACCAAGTTCGCTGTCTTCGGGCATGATCCCGAGGGCAAGCTGGTCTCCGCCGACAAGGTGACCATGGGTGCGCAGGACACCGGCTCCGCAGCCAGTCAGATGGCCTCCGCCAACACGAACAGCGATATGGGCGACATCCAGTCCATGCAGATGTCGCACCTGACCGGCAAGACCGACAAGAACAAGGCTCCGGAGATCTTCGGGGAGATCATGCCCGGTGCAGATGCCAAGACCACCATCAGCAAGGTGGTGACCGACAACTACCAGGTGGTTGACGGTTCCTGGCCCAAGGCCAAGGATCAGGTCGTTCTGGTGCTGGACAAGAACAACCAGATCCCCGTCACCAGCCTCTACAAACTTGGCATCCTGCCCTCCAACCAGTACTCCGACATCATGAGCAAGCTCAACAGCGGCCAGGAGGTCGAAACCGACACCTCCCCCATCGACTACTCCAAGGTCATGCAGCAGAAGCTCTCCATGGTGCCGGCCGCAGACCAGTACGTCAAGGGTGATGACGGCCACTACCGCTACATCGGCGACAACGCGGACGAAATGGCCAAGGTAGCCGACAAGGCCATGCCCCTGCAGATCGTCGGGGTCGTCCGACCCAACGAGGACGCCAAGGCCACCCCGCTCAAGGTGGGCGTTGGATACACGCGGCAACTGACCGACTACCTGATTGACCAGGCCAAGACCAGCCCCATCGTCACCGACCAGGAGGCCGACCAGGACCATAGCGTCCTGAACGGCATGGCCTTCGCCCCTGCGGACGATGCGGCCAAGGCCAGCGACGCCAAGGATTACATCGCTTCCCTTGGGGTCAGCCAGAAGGCCACCATGGCCCAGGGCTTCATGAGTGGTTCAGCGACCGGGGTTCAGATGGGAGCCGGCTCCCAGGGATCTGCAGCCACCGCCCCGTCGGAGCAGGCCAGCGCCTCAGGTGCCATGGCCGAGCAGCAGACCGCGCAGGCCTTCGACCAGTACATCGCCACGGCCCCGCAAGATGTTCTGGTCGCCATATACAACCAGTACGTTTCCACCGGCACATACGCCGACAACCTGAGTGACTTCGGCATGGTCTCCCGGAACGCCCCCTCCCGAATCAGCATCTACACGGACAGCTTCGAAAACAAGAACTCCGTAGGTGATGCCATCAAACACTACAACGACAAGACCTCGGAGAAGAACAAGATTGTCTACACGGACTACGTAGGCCTGATGATGAACTCGGTGACCACCATCATCAACGTCATCACTTACGTCCTGATTGCCTTCGTGGGGGTCTCCCTGGTGGTCTCCTCAATCATGATCGGCATCATCACCTACATCTCGGTCCTGGAACGGACCAAGGAGATCGGGATTCTCCGTGCCATGGGAGCATCCAAGCGGAACGTCTCCAACGTCTTCAATGCCGAGACCGGCATCATCGGCCTCCTGGCCGGCCTCCTGGGTGTGGGAATCACCCTCCTCCTGATAATCCCGGCCAACAGCATCATGCATCACTTCATGGGAACCACTGAAGTCAACGCAGCCCTCCCTGTCTCCGGCGGAGTGGCTCTGGTCGTTCTGAGTGTGGTCCTGACCCTGATTGGCGGCCTGATTCCCTCCCGGAAGGCAGCCAAGCAGGATCCCGCCACGGCATTGCGCACCGAGTAAGGCATGAGGACCCGATGCCGGCAATGACGGATAAGTGAATTCCCACACAGTCGGCCCCTGAGACCGCTCTTCCCGGGCTCTGGAATGCCATAATGGACCCGTGAACGAACAACTCAACCAGATGCCCAACCAAGAGGACGGGTCCGGTAAGTCAGCCCCAGGGGGGCAGCCCCTCTTCCCCGGGCGGGCCTTCATCAGTACTGTCCTGGACGTGGTCGAGAGCAAGAAGACCATGAGCGGCGATCTGACGGGGAAGTACCTCCAGCGGGCCACTGCGGCCGGCCTGTTCATAGGCATCTTCTTTACGGCCTATTTCGTCATCATGGGGCAGGCCGGTCAGAACCCGGACAACCATGGCCTGGTCCTGGCGGGGAAGGTCCTGGCCGCGACCACCTTCGGGTGGGCTCTGGTCCTGATCTACTACACCAACTCTGAACTGCTGACCTCCAACATGATGGTGGTCACCATAGGCGCCTACCACAAGCGCCTAGGCTGGCTGACATCGCTGCGAATCCTGGGCCTCTGCTTCCTGGGCAATCTGGTTGGACTCCTGATTGTGTCCGTCATCCTTCGATTCTCTTCCATCGTCAGCGGGCCGACCCTTGACCAGATGTTGACAGCGGCAGCCACCAAGACCGGCTACGTCTCGGGAGGCCCCATGGGCTTCGCCGACCTCTTCGTCCGCGGTATTCTATGCAACTTCTGCATCAACGTCGCCATGCTCATGGTGTACAACGGCAAGCTCTCCAACGACTTCACCAAGTGCACCATCATGATTGTGTCTGTCTTCGTGTTCTCCTTCTGCGGCTTCGAGCACTCTGTCGCCGATTCCGCCCTCTTCCTCACTCTCGGGGTCTTCGGGCAGGTCAATGCCTGGAAGGCCATCCTGGTGGTCATCGTGGCCATGTTGGGCAACTACGTGGGTGGTGGCATCCTGATTGGGCTGAACTTCGCCACCATGAACGACGAGAGGCATTTCAAGGCCTAGAAACGCACGGTACTCATTGCCCTTCAGAGGTGCGGATGTGCTTACAAGGGTGGGTGAAAGGACGTTCCTGAAGGAAATCGAATCCGGCAAGCGAATCGGCACTCAGTTCTGATGGATTCAAGGCATTGCTCACTATTGCTGGGGAGAATGAGCGTCGCCATTTTTCAGATAGCCCTTTATGGATTAGAGTCATTGCCGCGGTAGGATATATATATCGGTCTTCTCTAACACTGCAAGGGTGGCAGTGGACGTAATCAGATGATTCACCTAGGAATCGAGAGATGCGTATGTTTCTGTTGAAGCTTGTGGTGCGTTCCGTGGCTATTGATGTGGCATCGTGGCTGGCATTGATCGTCACTTCTGCGATTCTGGCGGTGACGGTCACTCTGGACATTGGATTGGTGGTTGTCGGTGCTCGCACATCTGGCGAGGCGCAGCAGGCGTTCGTCGCATTCGGATGTGTGGCGTTGGGGTTCTGTGTTCTGGTGGGTCTCCTGTCGCTGATGATGGTGATTCGCGTATGTTTGGGATTACAACGTCGTTCCGTGGGGCTGTGGCAGTTGGCGGGCGTTTTACCCCGGACGGTGTTCGTTGTGCTTCTTGGCGAGGTACTTCTGGTGGGTCTGCTGTCCTCCCTGCTGGGTGCGCTGGTGGCGGTACTGGCATGGTTCCCGTTCGCGCGCCTTATTTCTTCCAGCGGGCTGCCCTCGAATAGCGCACTGACTCAACCTCTTATTCCACTCGCTTTGTGGATTGGCGCCGGATCCACCGGCGTGATCTGCGTTCTTGGCGGGCTGCTTCCGGCCAGGAGAATCGCGCGCGGCGATGTTCTGGAGGCAGTACGCGGTGACGGTCAGACATCGCGGAGTGGATTTTCTTTGCGAAAGCGCATCTTAAGAGCCGTGCTGTCAGTCGCCATTATCGCAGGCACTGCGGCGCTCTACATAGCGATAGGCCATGCGCAACCGCTTATCTCGAAGCGGGCTGTGGGAGATTTCATGACCGTGTACGCGGGTATGGGCATGCTCGTGTGCCTGGTGATCGCATGCTGCGCCACCCCTCTGATACGAGGGCTGCTCGCGCTCATCGGCCTGGGCTCCGATCGACTCGGTACTCCGTGGTTTCTGGCGGTGCGTGAAGCATCCTCGCACCCCGACCTGACCCGCGGGCTGATAATGCCCATCGGACTGGCCGGCGGCGCGGTAGGTGTGATGATGGCGTGGATCGACAAACTGAGTTCAGTGCTTTCTGGATCCGGCGAGACCGTGTCTGCGCCCCCAAAACAGATGGCGGTGCTGTTCGGCGGGGCTGTCATCATCGGATGCGTCGCCGCCTCGTCGGTCGTGTTCGCCACCATGCGCAGCAGAGGCAGGGATGCCGCGGTCCTGATCGCAGGCGGCGGCACTAGCGGACTGGTCTGGATGAAAGTCGCATGCGAGACCGTGATCTACCTGGCCCTTTCGCTCGTCGTCGCCTACGCAATCGTGTGGATCAACGAGCTGGCCATGGACCACGCATTCACCTCAGGACCGCTACCATCCGCACCATTCACCATGCCGGGCTGGGAGGCCGCAGGAATCGTGGTTTTCGGCATGCTTTTCGTTGTCGTGATGCTTGCCGCCATCACTGCAGGAATCACCCACAGACAGGTAATCGACGTAGTTCTCGACGAAAGGTAGATCATGACATCACCATTGCTCGCAGCCTCGGGGATCCGCAAGGCCTACCACACAAGAAGAGACCGTGTCGAAGTGTTACGTGGCATTGATCTGAGCGTGCACCCCGGCGAGTTCGTGGCCATCGTCGGCAGGTCGGGTTCAGGCAAGTCCACGCTGCTTTATTGCCTGTGTGGACTGCTTAAGCCAGATTCCGGGTCCATCAGTTTGTGTGGACAGGACGTCACAGGACAATCCAACGCGCAGCTCTCACGACTACGACGCGATCACGTCGGATTCGTGTTCCAGGATCTCAACCTGGTCAGTGCACTCAACGTCGCTGACAATGTGCTCCTCCCTGCCAAGATGGCCGGCATCCACGCCTCTCGTAAGCAAGTCTATGCACTCCTGAAACAGGTGGGTCTCGACGGCATGGGACATGAGCGGACGGAAAATCTGTCGGGAGGGCAGCGTCAGCGCGTCGCCATCGCCAGGGCGCTGCTGCGCCATCCCGATATCCTATTCGCAGATGAGCCGACCGGATCGCTCGATCCTTCGACCGCGCAATCGGTCATGCAGCTCTTGCGGCAGACCGTCACACCCGGCAGCGCACTGGTCATGGTCACACATGACCTAGATATCGCCGCGACCGCTGACAGAGTCGTCGTGCTGTCCAACGGCATCTGCGATGATGTCTTGACCCATCCCACCGTCGAGCAGCTTTTCGAACTCACTCAAGAGGAAAACGACTGACTGGCACGTGAACGGTTGGCGGTAAAAGTACTCACATCCAATGTACTAGATACATAGATTATGATGCCTCAGGCAATCCTGTGCCCTCAGCGTCGTCTGGTGGTGTCGGATCTTTGCAGGCCCGGCTACGTGTCCGGCAAGGGCGTTCAGGTGCGTGCAGGGTGGTGACGTGTCCGACGGGGGTCTTCATGTCAGCTTTGCGTGCGCTTCCGGGTGTGTGTTCGTGTTTGGGTATATGTGGAGAAGGGGCCCCGTCGCGGCGTGTGCCGTGCGGGGCCCCTTGTGAGTTGTGGAGCGGCGGTGTGCTACTCTCCCACACCCTTCCGA